>JABDQA010000009.1 GCA_013042475.1 Desulfofustis sp. | reverse complement strand
GGCTGTTTTTTCAATCCGCGCTGCTCGCGGGCCACAGAGCAGTGTTTGCAGGTATTTCCGGATATGCGCACGCTCGGGGAAACAGAAGTCGCCTGCCATAATCCGATCGAAGAGTAGTCACTTTTTTTAATTTTTTTCCACACCAGTTTGGCCAGTTGCTTTTCTGTGCAAGAGGTGCGAGTGGGGCGGAACGGTAATGATGAGCTGGGCCTTCGCAGACTAGCAGAATGTGCTAACCTTTTGTTGATCTCAGGTAAATTTGTAGTATGGGTGAATTTGCCTAGGTTTTCTTAGGGTTTCAACCGATTGCAAATTGTATCAGAGTGTTTATACATCGTGCAATCCACTTGGGTCGTTGTAATTGGGGGTTCTTCGGCTTTTTTGCGCCATGCAGTAACTATGTGTTGCCTTTGTTGTTGGGGCGATTCCACGAAGGTGCGATCCCCCATAAGAAAGAGATGTTCTGCTAGAAAACGAAGATCTGCCATATTGACCGTTATTTCTAGCATTTACGGGAGAGGTAACTCCCTTGCCTCTCCCGGTTTTTTATTTGCGTAAGTGCTGATTGCACCGCTGTACCAACCTTTTTGCGCACCGTCTCGCGGTCACGGATTGCTCTCGATAATTCAAGTTGCACTCCCCTTTTCAATTTGCCTCGATTGCAGATGTTGTGGTGATGGGTCCCACAGAAGCGCTCAGAGTTACATTCGGCAGGCACACCAAGTGTGGTGAGCTCCATGCCTATCTGCTCGATCAACTCAGTATCCAGGCCCCCTAGATAAGCGACCGGTTCGATGACGGTGCAGCCATGCACCGCAATCACATATCTAGCCTTGCAGACCAGCTCAAGTGCACGGGGGTGATCAAATTTATGACTGGTAATGTGCAGGTCATAGTTGTCATCTTGTTTCAGGCCATGGAAACAGAAAAGATTGTAGTGGTCGCCGGCGATCAGGGCGGCGATTTCCGCAGTGTGGGGTTCGATTCTGCCGCCATGGGGAGCGATAATAGTAACTTCGCTGGCACGATCGAGCACCTCGATTCGGTACTCACTTTCCTGACTGTCCAGCTCTTTAAAATTCTTATATTTATCCAAATCGATATCCTGAGAAACAGTTCTTTTTATTGCTGACAAAAACTACAATAACAGATTAATTGTGAAGGGGCTGGTTCCGAGACGTTACTGCGCGAAATAGAATTCGCAGAACGAAGCGTATATGGGTGCAGTAATTCTCCTTGAGCCTCGATTCTGGCACGAAATCATTCTTTCAGGATGTAAACCCAAAAGAGGAGGAAGTCATGAAACTGAGATACTTTTCCCATTCGTCCTTTCAGATCACCACAGATTCGGGCCTTGTGCTGCTGATTGACCCATTTCTTGACGACAATCCCACCTCACCGGTAACTTCTGAAGAGGTGACCGCCGACTTCATAGTATTGACCCATGGGCATGGCGATCATCTTGGCGATGGTTTCAAAATAGCAGCACGTACCGACCCGTTGTTCATCTGTGTCAACGAACTTGCCAATTATTGCAGCGAAAAAGGTTTCAGGGCCCACAACATGCACATAGGCGGTTCCTATGGCTTTGACTTTGGCAGCCTCAAATTTACCATCGCCCATCATGGTTCCATGACGCCGGATAACAGATATGCCGGGGAGCCGGCGGGAGTGGTGCTGAGTATTGATGGCAAGACCATCTATCATACCGGGGATACCGGGTTGTTCTATGACATGAAACTCATCGGTGAGATGACGCCGCTTGACTATATGCTGGTGCCCATTGGTGATAATTTCACCATGGGCATTACCGATGCGGTCAAGGCGGTCGAACTGGCAAACCCAAACATTGCCATTCCGATGCATTATAATACCTTTCCAGTGATCGAGGCAGATCCCCAGGAATTCAAGCAGGGTGTCGAGTCTATTGGCAAACAGGCCGTGGTGCTTGAGTTCGGAGAAGAGCTGGTGCTCTGATTTCGTTGATGCACGTCAAGAACAGATCTGCTCCTGCCTAACTGCAAAACAAGAGGACCCCTCGGGGCTGCACTTATTTGAAGATCGATAATAGTTCCACAACGAGCCCCCGTGTTTCTGAGGGAATGGATGTCAGTGCTGCGGTATTTACAGTGTTTCTCTGTGTGCTGTTTGGCGCCAATGCAGTGGCCATTAAAATCAGTCTGAACGGTCTCGGGGTTTTCACCACGGCCGGCACTCGCTTTGGTATCGCGGCAGTGGTTATTTTTCTCTGGGCACAACTCGCTGGAAAGCCGGTACAACTTAACAGCCATCAGTTAAGACAAATGCTCATTCTCGGAGTGATATTTTATATTCAGCTTTCACTTTTTTATCTCGGGCTCTCCAGAACAACCGCATCACATGGGACGCTTATCGCCAATATTTTACCGTTTGTGGTGCTTGTACTGGCTCATTTCTTTATCAAAGAGGAGCGCATTTCGACCAAAAAAGTAGTTGGCCTTGTTCTTGGGTTTTGCGGTGTGATGCTGCTTTTGGGGGATGCCGGTCAAATGGAACATGAGGTCATGCAGGGTGATCTCTTTGTTCTGGCTGCGGTAATGATATGGGGTTGCAATGCCATCTATACCAAACGAATCATCGGCTCTTTCCAGCCCATCCAGATAACCCTCTATCCGTTGGCGGTGGCGGCCCCGTTGTTTCTAGTGACCGCATTATTTCTTGATCAGGAAATGGTCAGGTACGTTGACGCTTCGATACTTGGTTCTATGGCCTATCAGACTTTTGTAACCACTTCGTTCGGTTTGATCGGCTGGATGATGATGATAAAGCGCTACGGCGCCACCACTCTGCATAGTTTTATTTTCATTATGCCCATATCCGGTGTATTCTTTGGAGTAGTTTTGCTCGGCGAACCGCTGACCAAGAATCTGATCGGTTCTATCTTACTGGTGACTGTCGGGCTTATCGTCGTCAACCGGTCCCCGAAAGAGCTGGGATTGAAACACTACTACCATTACCTTTTTCCCGGAAAGCATTAAATAATGATTGGAATAATAAGGAAAATTATGGGTGATTCTGCTCAGGCAGAGACTGTTGAGAA
The DNA here is from genome assembly GCA_013042475.1 of Desulfofustis sp. GTDB lineage: Bacteria > Desulfobacterota > Desulfobulbia > Desulfobulbales > Desulfocapsaceae > JABDQA01. The sequence continues at coordinate 17,270 of JABDQA010000009.1, read as the reverse complement.
TCAAGATGATACCCATATCGCCCTGTGCGTGCTTTTAATTGAAGCGGCCCATATTGACGGTGAATGTTCAGACGATGAAATGGCCCATGTCATTGATACACTGACCAACAAATGTGGAATTTTAAAAGAGGATATAGATGAACTGATCGAAAAAGCTTATCAAAAAAGAAAGGACGCCATCGATCTGTTTGCCTTCACCCGTTACCTGAATCAGAATTATTCAAAAGAAGAGAAGCTCAAAGTCATGGAATCGGTGTGGCGGGTTATCCACATAGACGGAAGACTTGAAGGACATGAGGACCAATTCGCCCATAAGCTGGCAAATTTGCTTCGTCTGACTCACAAAGAGCTGATCGATGCCAAAATCAGCGCCAGAAAGCAGTTGAAAACATAGTGAAAAAGGATGGATCAGGGTGAGAACACATCACCGGATCAGGCTGATTCTGTCGATGTAAAAAAAACGCTGGAGCGACGTGCTGAAGAACTGTCAATCTTGAACCATCTGGCTGAAGCTATAAGTTCCAGCCTCGATCTTGACGACATTCTTCACTCCATCTGCCGTGAGATGGTGATGGTGCTGAACGCCAGGAACGTCGGTATAGCTTTGCTCAACGAGAAGAAAGACAGCCTCAAGGTGGTTGCTTTCCATACTGAACAGATGGGTGAAACCGATGTCACAGGGCTCGAGTTCAGTCTGGAGGGCAATGACGCCAGCCTTTTCGTAATCAAAACCGGAGAGCCGATCGTGGTTCCGGATGCCCAGTCAAATCCCATTACCAGATCGATGCACGAGGTGTTCAGGCAGCGTGGTACAAGCTGTCTGATGGTGGTGCCCCTGCTGGCACGTGGCGAAGTAATCGGTACCATTGGCATACCTTCCAATGCGCATGAAGTGTTTTCCCAGGACGATGTCAGGCTGAGTCAGACCATCGCCGGTCAGGTGGCAAGTGTCATCGATAATGCGAGGCTCCATCAATCGGTAAAAAAGGCCAGGGATGTCGCCGAACGTGAGTTGGAGATCGGGCGACAGATCCAGACCTCGTTTTTCCCTGAATCTATCCCTGAACTTAATGGCTGGCAGGTGGCTGTTTATTTCCAGTCAGCCCGGCAGGTAGCTGGCGACTTTTATGATGTTTTCGCCCTGGAGGAAGGGAGGAAAATGGGGGTCATCCTGGCCGATGTCTGTGATAAAGGGGTCGGTGCGGCACTGTTCATGGTGCTTTTTCGCAGTTTGCTGCGGGCCAGCCTGATCAAAGGATTTGCGCAGAATAAAAAAACCAATAGAGACCCCGGAGAGATCTTGGTCTCAGCTATTGATGAGACCAATAAGTACATTGCCATTAATCATGCCCGGGCCAGTATGTTTGCAACTCTTTTTGCGGCTGTGATAGAACAGGATAAGGATGAGTTGTGTTATCTCAATTGCGGTCACGATGCTCCAGTTGTTTTGCGCAAAAGCGGAGAGGTCGAAAGGCTCAAACCTGGAAGTCCGGCAATTGGAATGTTCGCTGATCTTGAGTTTAATTTCTCCCATCTATCCTTGGATAGAGACGATTCCATAATTGCTTTCACTGATGGGGTTACCGATGCCAGATCACCAGATGACGAACCTTTTGGAGAGAAACGCTTGATGACTGTACTCTCGGATTCCAAGTCTCTACAAAGCCGTTTCGAGTTTCTGAAAAAAGAAATCACGGAGCATATTTCGGAAGCCGACCAATTTGATGACATTACCTTTATTGGTCTTGAGAGAAAAGGGTGATGAAGAATTAATCTCGAGATGGGACGAATAACGAAAATTCTCATTGCTCCCGGTCTATACTGGGTTGCTATTCCCGAGGCGGATTTATACATCCAGTGCGGGTGTGTTGAGGATTCGATAAAGCACTTGATTAGGTGCGGATTGATAACGCCGTTAGAAAAGCAAGGTATTTCATGGGAGACTGGGCCTAACACAATCCTGCTCTCAGATATCATGTTACAGGGGGGGCATTTCTCAAATCTGGCCGAATTTCCCGTACTCCAGATGTTGTACCGGCAGGGAATGGGGATTCCCGGCCATCCCAATAATACCGGTAGAAAGCCACTGCTAATAGGTAACTCGAGGCAGATTCAGGCACAACTCGAATATATTTATCGTGGCAATTACGGATTGATATCGATGGATGAGTTACTAGAAGCCGGATTAAGTAGAGAGGAGGCTGAGCTTGTCTGGAATCTTAAAATGGAGTTTGCGTATGGAAAGATAAAACGGACCGATCAATTACTCGACTCAATTATCCTCCGTGACCAGGAAGTAGAAATTCGCGACAATATCTATATCAGGCGAGATGACATCAACCAGTTTACTATCTCATACATGGGAGAGATGGTATCGGTAGATTTAAATATTCCTGTGTATAAACGCTATCCTGCACCTTATCCACTCGGGTTTCACGATATCAAACGGGAATATTTCGGTGTGGTGCACTCGGGTCAAGGTGACGGTTGGGATATTAATCGACCCTGTATGGCCAGCATCATTGTCTATCAGGGGAAAATTTATTTAGTAGATGCGGGTCCCAACATCGCTTATTGCTTAATAGCTCTAGGAATCGGCATAAATGAGATCGAAGGCATCTTTCACACCCATTGCCACGATGATCACTTTGCCGGGCTGCCAACGCTGGTGCTCAGTGACCATAGGATTAAGTATTTCGCTACTCCTTTTGTGAGAGCTTCGGTATTTAAGAAAATATCAGCACTGTTATCTTTGCCCGAAGAGGATTTTTTTGAGTTTTTCGATGTGCACGATTTAGAGGAAGGGATGTGGAACGATATCGACGGTCTCGAGGTAAAACCGAGGCTATCGCCTCATCCAGTAGAGACGACTACACTTAGTTTCAGGACTTTCTGGGGGGGACGCCACTATACCTACGCGCATCTGACGGATATAATTGGTTGTGATTGTTTGCGGGCAAAAGAGGGCAAATCAAAGATCTTCCCTGCTGGATATCTCCAGAAAATAGTAGATGGCTATCTTGAGCCGGTTGACTTGAAAAAGATCGATATTGGAACAGATATGGTGCACGGCCGTGCAAACGATTTTGAAGATGACCGCTCCAACCGTATAATTCTCGGGCATACTGCAGTACCGCTGAAGGATTACCAGAAAGAGATCGGATCAAGTGCGCCTTTCGGGATGATCGACGTATTGATTAAAAGTGATTCCGAAACTCTTGTGGAAAAAGCGTATCTCTACCTGTCTGACTATCTAGCTGGAATAGAAGAACATGATCTCAAGCAATTGTTGAATAACCAGATTGTAGATTTCAACCCGGGCACAATTATTCTAAGGCGAGATTCGTCAATAACTTTTCTATACCTGATTTTGACCGGTATCGTAGAGATGATCAATGTAGAAAGAGGGATCTATAACACCTTTTCTTCAGGAGCATTGATCGGGGAACGCTATGGTGAAAACACAAATTTATCCAATGCGACCTATCGCACGATCAGCTTTGTCCATGCGTTAAAGATACCCGTTTCACCTTACTACCGTTTCGTCGAGGATCATCAATTGCTCAGGTCTCTGAGTCAATTGTTCAGTCGAAAGGAATTTTTGCTCCATACCTGGCTTTTCGGTGAATCACTATCTCCACGGGTGCAGACCAGCATAGCGGAAAACCTGGTTCCCTATGAATTTGACAAGGTAGGCAGTTTGATTTCAGCACTCGATGAGCGCTTCATCTATGTCATTGAGCGCGGAGCGGTGGCTCGCTCAATGGATGGACGGATTGTGGAACAACTGGAGGCTGGAGATTTCTTTGGTGAAGATGTGGCGGTATTTGGCCATGCCTATCAGTCTGAGCTGCTGATTCAGGCACCGGTCAGTGGTTATCGGCTGCACACCGAGCACATCATGGATATTCCAATTATCCGCTGGAAGCTGCTGGAGACCCATCAGAAGCGAATCAGGGCCTCCAGAGGCAGAAACTAATTTGGAATAAGATCCTCCCAGTCAGCCTTTTCAGAAGTTCTTTCCGCAGAATCATGGAGTTCATTAAAACAAAGCCGTTCGTCATTCAACAGGTCGGGCAAACTGAGTTTTACCATATTGCCGATGGATTCCTCGTCGTCCCTGAGGTTGTGCTGCAGCTCGAGGTTGACTCTCCGGCCCTGATCGTCGGTGAGGGACCATTTCCAGGCTCTAACATTGCCGAACTGGTCGCCGGAGAATTTGGGTTTGCCACCAAATTTCTCACGGTAACGGGAGAGAAGTTCCTTAAAAAAATCAAAAGACCTGTTTTCGTATTTCAGTTTTATACGCAATATCTTCCCCTTGTTCCGGCATGCCCCATAAGTAATGAAGGCCTTGCGGTACCCCTTCAGGTCTGTGAAAATTACTTCGCTGAGATAGTTTGCGTGCCCCTCGACGGGATATTCTTCGATCGATCGGTCCAGGATAAATCCGCCCACCGAGGAAGGGGCAGTTGATGCAGCAGCTGCTGTCAAGGGGGCCAGCCCGATTATCATTGTCATCCCCCATAGAGTTTTTATCAATATGGCGCGCATCGGGTTCCTCACTGGTTTCTATTTTGTGGTGATCGCCTATAACAGGGTTACTCCCAGGGCTTGATTGCCGGTCTCCTGCTTCTCATCCACGATCTGATTCAACAGATCCTGTTCCCATGCCCTCAGGACTGCAGGGAGATTAGCGGCGACCTTGACCATGCCGTCGGGATACTGGTCCATTACTTTCTGGAATCCATCGCGCTTCAAACGCAGTACCGAGGATTTCTCAGAAGCATATAGGGTGAACAGGCGGATGGCGGGACCAAGCAATGAGAGACCGCCGAGAAACTGCCCCGGTGGGTGATCGCTCAGCTGGTAGAGTCTATCATATATCCTGTATGAGCTTTTCAGGTTGCCGCTTAGTAAATAATAGGCACAGCCGTCATCCTCGCCCTGCACCATTAATCTATCTCCCTCGATCAAGTCGATCTGCTTGCTCAACATGGTGAGCAGCTTCAAACACTCATAGTCCACTCCCTGAAAAAGAGGAATTTCGCGCAGGTACTCAAGGTTCTGTTTAAAAACGGACTGTTTACCATGATCAGCGCTTCTTTCCGTGGACGAGTTCATACAATACCCCCTGGTCTGCGAGCAATTTTTCGGGAACGCCTGATTCAATAATTTTTCCCGATTTCATCACGGCCACCTTGTCAAAAGAAGACAGCAGGTCCAGCCGGTGAATAACGGAAATGACCGTCGTGCTGCCTTTCCATTTTTCTATCAGATTTTGAATTCTACTTTGCGAGTTGTTGTCAAGTGCCGAAGTTGCCTCATCCATTATAAGGACCTTTGGCTTTTTCAGCAGCACCCGGGCAATGGACAGTTTCTGCTGCTGTCCGCCGGAGAGCTTGTCTCCTCTATTGCCAACATCGAATTCCATACCGATGTCAGCCACCTGCTCCAGCAGATCTTCTTCGATGAGAAGTTGGACGATGCACTGGTTGACCCGATCCTCAATATTGGGCGAATCACTGGTCAGACTACCGAAGAAGATATTGTTGAGAATTGACTGGGAGCGGATGTATTCGCTGTCCCTGTAAAACGATACGGTACCATCCATATGTTCTCCGGACCAACGGCGAAATTCTTGTCGGCCGGATAGAAGTAGTTTCTCCAACAGTGGTTGCAGAGCGATGATTTTATGGCGGGCCGGCACATAGCGAAAAGCAAGATTGAGCAATGAGAGACGCTCTGCTTCCAGCAGCCCTGAAATGGAAGAGGCGGCCAGTTTATCAACAAGTTCCAGGTAAGAATCGTATTCTTCTGGCGCAACGGGCGTTTGTTCGAAAAATATCGGGTCTCTCAACACTTCCCTGCCGAGGATGTCGACCGTCTGATTGAGTAGTTCTGCGCCCGTTTCAAGCAGCGGAAGACTGAGATTGGCTTCTTTGAGAAATTTGAGAAAAGGCCGATCCTTTTCAAAACTGCTCAACCCCAAATTATCCTGGATTGAACCAAAAATTATATTCTCCAATATCGTTGAATGATAGAGGTAGTTGTCCTGGTGGTAAAATTCGACGTGTTCGGCCAGTTCGCTGCCAAAGTTTTCCTGGAAATTTGCCCTGACCTTCAAAAACCGCTCTTCCAGCTCAGGGTAAGCCTTCAGATCGAGTACGGTGTTGAGCCCGAACCGCAGGATATCGACAAAAACCCCGGCTTGCTGAAGCACGGCGATCTTATCGTCCAGGTTCGTTGGCTCATGGGTTTCGTCCCGATCGGGGAAATCTTCTATGGCGTTGCAGGCATAGAGCAGGTTGTCGCTGATCGTACCGGAAAATATGATGGGATCCTGGGAGATGAAGCCGATCGAGCGGATAATTTCTTCTTTGGACATTAGGGCGACCGAACGGCCGTCAATCAGCACCTCGCCGCCGGTGTAGAAGTATAACTGAGCGATGCATTTGGCCAGGGTCGATTTTCCGGAACCGGAAAAGCCCACCAGGGCAAGATGCTCACCAGCCTCGATGGTGAGATTCACCTGGTCGAGCAGTTTGATACCGTTGGGAGTGACTAACTCGAGATCCTGAATCTCGATTCGACCCCGGTGAGGTGTCTGGGGAAGTCGATCGGCAATGAGGGTAAACTCGGAGTCACCCTCGAAGATCTGCATAATTTTATTGTAGCGGACCGAGGCATCCTGCTGGGTCTGATAGAAATCGATCATTTCTTTCCAGGGGTCATAGAGTTTTTCCTGGGCCGAGAGAAATGCCACGATCGAACCGAGCTCGGTCTCACCCTGCATCAGCAGGTAGCCGCCCAGAAGCATGACCACCACCGGGCCCAGACCGACGAAAAAGTTGTTGGTAACCTTCACCCCGTAACGATAAAGGGTCCAGATGATGCGGATCTTCAGCAGCCGTTCGATAATCGAGTTGTAGGAATGCTCCTCGCTTTGAAAGGAACCCTGGGCATGGATTTCGCTTATACCGGTGACCGATTCGGTTATGCGGCTGGCCATCTTATTGGACGAATCGACCCGGCGCCTGTTCCAGTTGTTGACACCTCGCTGCACCAGAGGAACGACGAAAAGGGCGATCGGATAGATGGAAAGGGTGACAATTCCCAGGAGGGCATTGAGCCAGATCAAGTACACGCCAATTGCCATCAAAGTAAGTATATTGCTCAGTGGTACGGCAACGGCGGCACCGACAAAATTGGCTGAGGCGGCAAGCTCGGTTACCAGCGAGGCAACTACTGTTCCGGTTGGGGTTTTCCTGAAGAAGGAAAGAGGTAATCGCAGGATATGCTGATAGAGCTCGCGGCGCATGTCGGTCAGGGCACTCTGGCCTATGATGGTCTGCAACCCGTTGACGGCGAGCTTCAATATATTGGAAAGAACCACAGCCAGCAGAAAAATCAGACAATAGACAACAAGCTGGTTGACATCACCGACCGCCAGGACCTCATTGACAATACGCTTTTGAATCTCGAGCGGCAGCACCCGCAGGAAAACCAGGCCCAAAATCAGTACAACCAGCAGAAGCTGCAGTGACAATTTGGTTTGCCGCACCCAGTAGAAGAGCGAGCGTTTATAGATGGGCAGATCTATTTTGGCGGTCATCTGATTATTTGCCTGTTTTTAAGCTAGGATCCTGCCACAGACAAGCTCCCCTTTGAATTAGCACATCTAACTGAGTGTCAGGGTTTGAATAGCGGCGGAATCAGGTTACCATGGTAATGCAGCCCAATCCGATAGGTCTGTTGGTCCGTGGGGCCTACCGGGGTGCACCAGCGCACCTCGGCTATGCAGGTCAATTCTTCAAGGGATGTGAAGGATTGCAAGTGCCGGCCAATCATCCGTACACAGAGATTATCTCCGGGAATGGCCTGGTAGCGGCTTTGGACACACAGTCCCCTTAGGCTGTAGTTCAGAGTCGTTCCACCATAGTAGCAAAAAGGATGGGCGGACCGGCTGGCGAACATGATGTCTTCAAGTATGTCTAGACGATCTTCGTTTCTTTTTTCAGACCCCACCGCTACACCTTGAAACTTTCAATGGCCTTCAGGGTATCAGGGTGAATCGTCACATAGGAATCGAAGCCTGAAATTTCAAAAACTTCCCTGACGTGATCTTGCATGTTACTAACGGCAAATGCTTTGCTGGCAGTCTGACGTTCTTTAACGGTCTTTAAAACAACCCTCAGTCCCGCACTTGAAATGTATTCAACTCTGCTGAAATCAAGCAACAGGTGATGACCCTTGTCGTCTGAATCGATTAACCCTATTTCCTGCTCGAGAATCGGAGCACTATTTGAGTCCAGTCTACCATCTGGAGACAGAATGATTACTCCATGCTCTTCGGTCTTGAGTATTTCCATTAGAAACCCTCCTTTTGCCTGATTATAAGTACTGTTTCAAATTTTTTTGGTAAGGGTGACAATATTTTTCTCATTTTCCCGTCGGTATTCAATGTTGTCGGTATATTGCCGCATCAAAAAAATGCCAAGTCCGCCGACTGGTTGATCATCAATGGGTAAATCCAGTTCTGGTTTCGGTGCCTGGGTTGGATCGAAACTTCGGCCATCATCGCTCACGACAATGCTGAGTTCGTTTCCATGGTATGAAAGAGAGAAATGAACCTGTTGGCTGGAATCTTCTTCCAGTCCGTAACTCACTACATTGGTAAAAAGCTCATCGAGCACGAGATTTATCTGCAAAATAGTTTTCCCAGGTATATTCCATCTCTCACTAATCTCTCCCAGCATCTCACTCAATCGGCCTAACTCTGTAATCGAGTTGTGAAGACTGAAGGAAATCTGCTGGTCCGCCATGATGATAACTATTTTTCTTTAAATCCCTGACTAAGTGATTCGAGAAATGGATCAAGCAAATACTCGAGCACTGTCCGTTTACCAGTATGGATAAACACAGCCACTCCCATACCGGGAATGAGCTGGTAATGTTCCTCGCCCCATATAAAATAATCCTTATTGGTTTTTATACGAGTGGCGTAGTAAGTGAGACCTTGTTCAGTTGCCATGGCATCGGGACTGATGTGCACTACTTGACCGCTGATCTTGCCCACCCGCCTGGCATTGCGGCTGGCCAGCTTGACCACCGCATCCTGCCCTGGTTTAACCGAGGTGATGTCTTCAATGGAAAGCTGGGCTTCAACGATGAGTGAGTCCCCGGTCGGGACAATATCGAGGATGGTCCTCCCTGGAGCCACAACACCACCTCTGGTATCAACATACAAAGTCTTGACAATACCGTCTACCGGAGCTTTGATCGAGGTGCGACGCAAGTTGTCGTTGAATTTTTTCATCCGGTGGCTGAATTCGCTCAGCTCCTGCTGTGCTTTTGTCCGTTTCTCCTGGATTTCAACCCTGAAGCTGTTGTCGTAGTGAACTTTGTTGTCTTCGGCTTCTCTCAAAGCGGATTGGGCTTTGGCAAGATTGCTTTTATCCTCGAGCAGGGCGCTTTTTAAGGCCGCTTCTTCGCGCAGAAATTGCAAATGTTCATATTCGGTGGTCAACTTGTCGAGGATCAGTTTTTCACTGATGGCTATCTGCTTTCTCAACAATTCAAGATTTTCTCTGTTGCCTGCCATCCGTTCTTTGATCTGTTCGATATCACGTGTGCGCTGGGCAATCGTTTCATTCCTAGCCGCCAATCCCGCTTCATATCTCTGGATCTTGGCTTCAAACAACAGGCGCCCCTGATCAACCAGTGCCGGATAACTCTTGTTGAGGTCTTCTGGCATTGCAAATGATTTCTCAAAACGGCTCATAGCTTCCAGCCTGAGCAACTCGATGCGCAACGCAGCTATACGTACTTCCAATTCACCGACTGTCGCATCACTGCTGATACCCTGAAGAACGAGAAGCGTATCTCCCTCTTTAACTGCATCACCTTCTTCAACGAGAATCTCTTCGATGATGCCCCCTTCCAGATGCTGAACTTCCTTAATCCGGCCGGATGGTGCGACTCGACCTGGTGCCACCGAAACGATATCTAATTTGGCTACTGTCGCCCAATAGATGAAACTTCCACAGAGGACAATGCAGAGCACGAAAAGCAGATGGGTGAGCGGGCCCGCTTTTTTTTCTTTAGTTGAGAACATTGGCGTCTCCCAACTCTTGGGTTAGTGGAACTGGTTTCTGATCCAGGTTGATCACATGAGTGGCCCCTTTGAGAATTTTCTGGTCTCTAGTGACCACGATAATGGTTCTTTCTTCCTCGGCGAATTCGTTTAGTAGGTTATAAACAGTCCTGCATCCTGCTTCATCGAGGCCTTCGGTTGGCTCATCAAAGATAACCAGCCGGCCTCCTGAGACCATCGCCCGAGCAAGGGCTAGTCGACGCCTGATGCCCTGCGGCAGGGTGCGGCCTTCCTCGCCGAGAAAAGTGTTGACTCCCTCGGCACTGTTGTTGAGGTAGGCTTCAAGGCCCGATTTCGCGATGATTTCGGATAATCTTTTTTCGTTTATTTCAGGATCTCCAGCACATATGGTGTCATGAATGGTCGCAGGCAGGAAGGTTGGTTCCTGGGGCAGATAAATGAGTTGGTCACGCCACCAGCCGGGATCAATTTGGCGTAAATCGACCTGATCAACCAGCACGCTGCCGCGCTCGGGGCTCAGCAGACCGGTCAGCAACCTGACCAGTGTTGTTTTTCCGGTACCATTCTGGCCGGTGATGATCAGACGATCGCCACTTTTTAGTTTCAGCCTGATATTTTCGAATAAAGGATTGTGGGTGGACGGATAGGTGAATCCAAGATCCCTCATCTCCAGAGATCCGCTGTATTCCTGTAGGCTGGAGCCATCCTGCTTCTCTTTGGGAAGCCTTAGGATCTCGTTGAGGCTGCGATATTCCTTTTGGGCTCTGTTAATCAGGCTCATCGACTGAATAAACTGGGTGAGGGTGGAGAAGGCCCTGGTTACAAGAATATTGATGCCGATCAGCGCTCCTACCGAGATAAGCCCTTCGACCACTTGGATTGCCCCCACCGCGTAAAGAATGACGCTGAGCAAAATGGTCATCATCATTGTGGTGCTGCGGTATAGCTCCCGCCCGGATTGTTCTTTGCGGGCCAGCCCAAGCAGGGATCCGGTAACTTTTGTAAAAGGGCCGGAGAGGAATGAGGCACCACGAAAAAGCCGGACCGTTTCAAGATTATTGACCGCCGAGATGATCGGGCCGCGCTGCTCCATGCTTTTTTGCTGGGTGGCGGTGGCGGAACGAGTAGAAAAGAATACGTTGGCAATACCGATCACGATACCTATGACAATGGCCACCACGCCAATCCAGGCCAGCAGGGGACTGATTATAAAGGCAGCCATTAGGTAGAGCACGGCAAAAGGGCCATCGAGAAAGTTGGTTATCGTCGGTCCTGAATATCCAGCGCGAATATGCTGAAGCCTGACACTGCATTCCTGCAGCTTGGTTCTTCCCATACCAAGCAGCTCCAGTGCTTGAGCACTGCTCAAGGCTTCGAGAACACGGTCGGCCAATTGATGGTCGGAGTCGATGCTGATATCGGAAGCAATCCGGGTGCGGATAAGACGAAAAAAGAATTGCAGAAGCATGGCGATCAACATGCCGACGGTGAGAGTGATCAGGGTGCCGGTTATTCCGTGGCTGATATAGCGGTTCAGGACCTGGATTACGAATATAGGAGAGGCGAGGTTTAGAACAGTGACAAAAAGGGTGCCGATAAGCAGTTCGGTGGTCAGCAGGGGATGCCGTGTCAGTCGGGAGAGCAGTTCAATCATGTGAGTAACGACGACTACTTGTGTTCCACATTACAGCCCAGGATAAAAGAGATGTTGTCTTTCCCCCCTGCCTTCAGAGCCAGTTCCATGAGTTGGTCGGCCATTTGGTCAAGGCGGGTTGATCTGCTCAAAGTATCATGAATCCCTTCATCCTTCACCATATTGTAAAGACCGTCGGTGCATAGAAGCAGAAAATCTCCCGGTTTCCAGGTCAAGGTCCCGCTGTCAGGCTCAATATCGTCTTCTCCCAGGCATTGTTCGAGCATGTGGCCAAGCCGGTGATGTGTGAGCTCTTCACTGCTTATATCGCCCCTTTCATACATCTGCTGGGCCAGGGTCTGATCCCGCGTGATAGACTTCAGGCTCTTGTCGCTGAGGTGATAAAGCCGGCAGTCGCCGACGTGGGCCCACTCAATGTTGATAGAATCTAACAGTACCGCCGTAGCCGTGCTGCCCATACCATCAATCGCCGGATGGGCAGCGCCGTGACGGGAAATCACAGAACTGCTCTCGACAAGCAGATCAACCAGGCTGCCGACCAGTCGGTCCGCAGGTTGGTCGCTAAAATACTGGCTCACAAGGGAAGCCGCCACATGACCACCGGGATGACCACCCAGGCCATCTGCTGCTAAAAGCAGTGTCTTTCCGTCCGGCAACTTTCGAACCAGGAGCCGATCCTCATTCATCTGATTGATGCGGCCCTCGTGGGTCCTCGTCACAAAAATCAATGATTATGCCTAATCGGAGGTGATATTTTCAAAATCGGCGAGCTGCATGCGGATGCCCGATTGAGCGGCCCGGTCGCTGAATTCGTCCAGCAGCTCGGCAAGAATGGTGCGCTGCTCTTCGGTATAAAAGAGAAACAGGGAACTCATGTGGCGGCGGACGATTTCTGACTCGAAAAGTCCCATTTCCTCGGCACAAATCTCCAGTTCGGCGATGGCTTCTCTTACATTTTGGAAGCGCTCTTCTTTTTCTCTGGCGCAGGCCTTACGAATAAAACGGCTCAACCGTTCCGGTATATCTTTTATGGTTTCAGCCGGATCCGGTATGTCCTCTTCCAGTCGTTTATCCATCATCACTTGAAGATCGTCGTCGGGATAGGGGCGCTGTCCGGCGATCATTTCGAACGCGGTTATGCCCATGCAATAGATATCGGTGCGGGCGTCAACCGGATATGAATCGATCTGCTCGGGCGACATGTACTGGATGGTTCCCTCCATTTCGAAATTCTCGCTGCCGGTGGGACAGGCCAGGCCGAAATCGAGGATTTTGATGGTGTCGTCTTTCTGAATCAGGATATTGTCTGGCTTGATATCCTGATGGATGATGCCGAGTTGATGGGCGTGATCGAGACCGGAGCAGATCTGCAGAAGATAATGGACCGTCAGCTCGGGTGTCAGCCTGCCAACCCGTTTGAGCAATTGCTCCAGAGACTCTCCTTCGAGATATTCCATGACGATGAAATGGGTGGCATAGAGATCTTCAATGTCATAGACGTGGACGATATTGGGATGGTTGATATTGGCTATTATCTCAGCCTCCCTGAGAAATTTGGAGCTGAATTCCTCGTCCATGGCCATCTGGTGTTTGAGCATCTTGATCGCCACGGTCTTATTCAATGAGCCGTGCACCCCCTGGTAGACGATAGCCCAGGCACCGGCGCCAAGCTTGTGCTTGGCAATGTATTTGCCCACCTGGCGGTCGGCCGAAGTGGATGAGTTCTCGAGCCTCCGGCTGACCAGTTCGGTAAGAAATGTCCTGAGGTCCGGGTAGCGCGCCATGGCCAGCTCGAATTTATCTTTATCGAGCTCCCAGAGCAGCATATCTTCCATGGCGGTGAAGTGTGCATTTCGAGGCTCTCCGGTAAGCACCGCCATTTCCCCGACCAGGTCATGGGGACCGAGTTGGGCGATGGTGAACTCCTCGCCGTTTTTATCAACCCTTACCCTGCCGCGGCCTTTTTCGATAATGAACAGGCTCTTTGCTTCATCTCCCTGATTGAGAAGTTTACTACCCGATTCGATTTCCACCGGCACCAGGCAATTGAGTAGTGCCCAGAATGTTTTTCGCGGTAAATACTGGAGCAGGGGCAGATTGATGAAAAAATCGAAATTTTCGATGACCCCGATATGATACGAGTCAGGTTCCTGATAATTGAGAGTCAGGTCGCTTTCAAAAGGCATATCAGCTTCCGGTCTGACTTGCAGGCCAATTTGCCAGACTCCGTCTTCAACAGTCCTGGACCAGGCGATCTCTCCTTCATAGATCTCCCATTGATTTTCATCGGGCAGATAGCGTTTGATGATGACCGGCGCGTTGCTGTCCAGTTCTTCAGGTGATTCAACCATCATCCCGCCTTCCGAGTGGTTGTGGATACCGATGAAGCGGCAGCGCTGATCGATTTTTGAACTATTGGATCCTTCAAGTTCCGGCTGCCAGAGGGCAACGCCAATCCCTGATTCGTCGTCTTCGAAACGTTCCGCCTTGCGATTTTCCTCAGCTCTGCTCATTGGTTAAGTTCCACCTGGGATAAGTTCATAGAATTAATCTGATCATGCTGCTGAATCCACATCATCAGTCTGGCTGACGAGCCAGATCACATCGCCATCGGCCTGCGCATCAGCTACAGTGTCATCGATCGTCGCCGTATCTTCGACAACGACGTCCATGGCCGTATCAGCGCTACTGTCAGCCAGCAGAGGTTCGACGGTTTCCTCGATTGGAGTTTCTTGCTTTGATTCTTCAGCTGTCCCGTCTCCAAAGAGAGGCTCTTCGCCGGATATCCCCGTGCTACTGCTGTCTGGCACTTCTTCAGTTTCTGCACTGCCGGCGACTGTTTCTTCGCCAAATGGCTCAGTAGTGCCTGGATCTGCTTCACTCGGCTCTTTGCCTGCCGTCTGGGCGGAGGAATCAAGCACAGATTGATCAGGAGCATCACCAAATAGAGGATCATCGCCGGGGATATCGCTGGAGTTTTCAGTTGCTGTGTCCGTTACCTCAGATACAGCAACCTCACCGTCTCCAAAAATCGGTTCCACCGTATTATCAATTTCGGTCTCAGCCTGCAAGGTCCCGGCACCATCTTCAACCGGGCTCTCGACCACATTGATCGGCAGTGTCGCCTCCTGCTCTTCGGTGAGGATCAGTTCAACTTCGGGGTCGACATTGATTTCGTCGATGTTGTCAATGGCGATTGAACTCAGGTCGACGGTGCCGTTGCCGGTGATGTTGAGAATGTGGGGTTCGTCTCCCAGTCCCCCCTTGATGCTCGCAAGACCTGAATCTGCGATCTGATCGATTGACATGGCTACATTGGAATTGACAATCTGATGCTCGACACTCTCCAGCACATTAAAGTTGCCAAGATCTGCGGTTCCATAAACGATCAGGGTATCTTCACCTATGCCTCCACGCAGTTCCTCACCGGCTACAGCATGATCCACCAGATTCTCTATAATTGTCTCTCCAGTTTCATCGGTATCATTGAGATTGGCGTAGTCGGCTCCGATAGTACCCCATATAACGAAAATATCATTCCCGGCTCCTCCATCAATAATGTCAGCACCGGCACCTCCTTTGATAATGTCGCCAAAATCGCTGCCGATAATTGTGTCATCACCGTCTTCACCGAACACAAGCGTGGGGGAAGTTATGGCGGACATATCCAGATAGTTGGTTTGCTCTGGATCACGTACTTCAAATATATCGGGATCATCGTATTCAACAACATTATCCACCATAACCCTGACGCTATGGTCGGAAACAATGCCGTCGCTGCCTATCGCCTGAACGACGATGTCGTGATACTGGCCGGTCTCGAAATCAAGCGTCTGTCCAGAGGCCAGACTTAGCAGATTGGTGCCGGAAAGTGAGAATATCCCCCCGCTGTCATCAATAAGACTTAAGCTGTGTGTGTCGCCTGCATCGGGGTCAAGTACATGAAGGGTGCCTATGGTGGAACCGCCAGCCAGGTCCTCGCTGGCCAGCGGTGTGCTGAGGCTGATCCGGGATGCCGGTTCGGCGAATGGCGTGTCGACAATATAGTGATGGCTGTAGACGCCGATATCGGCTCCTGCCGAGTAGTTTTCGTAATTAAAGGTGACCACAAAACTGCCGTCGGCCAGGGCGGCAACCGCAGGTGAGTCAGAAGTGCTCGTGATCGAGTCGGTACCCCCATCAAATTCGGCATCAGGTGATGGCTGCACCAGGTGACCGACCATATTTCCTGTACCATCGACCATTATTACCTTTACAGACTGTGCTGGACTATTGTCTGATGTGGAGCTGTAATAGTCGCTAAAGGAGAGAACGTATCCATCACCAAGTTGATCCAGAGCAGGGTCGTTACCAGCCAATTGCCAGTCGAATTCGCTGAAGACTTGGCTGCCGTCAAATCCGTATTTGGCAAGATAGACATTGGAACTCCAATCTAATGTATTGTCATCTGTCGTATTGTCCCAGGCAACCACGAAGCCACCGTCACTTACTCCCACGACTGTGGCATCAAGCTGATTACCAGACAACCAAGGATGATCGTCACTGATGGAGAATTCCGAGGTAACCGGTGTTCCATCGTTTTCAAAGATTCTGCCAAATACTTTCAACAGACCGTCCTGGTCGGAGGTCCAGGTGACGATGTATCTGCCATCTTCCAGGGCTGAGACATCCGGATCGTATTGTGATCCGCTGCTCGTTTCATTTACCGTCAGTTCAACTCCGACTCTGGAACCGTCATCACCAAAGATCTGATAACGTACTTCGGGATCGCCCGCTGCCTCCGAACTCCAGGCGATGACAAAACCGCCGGCCTGCAGTGCTGCCGCTGCATTGCGATCCTGGTTGCCGGCTGCATCACTGTTGGCGATAAATTCATCGGTGACTACACCACCGTTGGCATCATAAATCTTGCCAAAGACCACTCCTTGATCGCCGTCGCCGTTGTCGCTGTGATAGGTGATCAGGAAACCTCCATCTGCGAGGGCTGTCACCGAGGCGAGGTCCTGGTCGCCGGAGACGGTTGTATTTACCTGAATCGGGTCATCGTCCCTTTCCGTGCCGTCAGCATAATAGAGCTGGGCGTAAAGATCCAATCCGTTGGTCGCGTTATCATCATGCCACACGGTGACGTAATTGCCGCTGGACAGGCCTTCCACGTCACCATTGACAGGGGTCACCGCACCCGGGTGCGAAACTTCAACCATCGTCCCATCGAATGACCGAACCTGCTGTTTGATTGTAACCGTCACATTCTGCTCGAGCGAATAACCGGAGTCGTCGCTGGCAATTATGGTGAGCTCAAGTTGATCAAACATGCTTTCATCGATCGATGCAAACGGAGTATCGAGGATAAGAAGGTTTCCATCTATCCTGAAGTTTGGATGGGCAGCCGCATCTTGTATTGTGTAGACCAGATCCTGGTCGTCGGCATCGAGCCCGTCTATTACCCCAAGAATCTCATTGGCTGTGTTTTCGGTAATTACTGCATCAAGAAATAAC
>JABDQA010000006.1 GCA_013042475.1 Desulfofustis sp. | reverse complement strand
TAAGAAATCCTTTATCATCGATGGTACGCACCCTGACAGTCCGCTCTTTGGCAGAATTCAAATAACCCTGCCGGTAGGAAGTACCTGGAGCCAGATGTTTCCAGGTGGTTCCAGTAAGAAGAAACTTCCTCTCTATTTCAATGCCCATATAGTGCTCCTCATGGAAAACAATTTAATGATAGCGGATCTAGTAGGCACCAAAGAGATCTTGTTCCGGCGCCATCTGTAATAGCCACAGCATTTATATGGATTCCTCAGATGTGGTTTTGGGGTGCTTTTACAACAATTTGATGAAAGACCGGAGAGGGAAAATGAAGATGGAGATGAAGAAGCAGAAAAATTGCATGAAGACTGATATCTCTGCGTCACAAACATATGAATCATGACATTATCCGTGTCAATACATCGATCTGAGGAAGGATGGAGCTCTATCTATTTACATAAGCAGAATTTATCAGATTGCTTCAAATCATGAAGGATTTCTCCCCACATGGATTGTTTCGCACCCCTGGACAGTGGTTGAGCCCTATATGGCTTACTTGCAAAAACCTTAGATGTTCAATAGTATACGAGAACCCTATTGGATCATAATTCTCCTATTTATGATAAAATGCAAATTATAAGTGGTTCTGGTTGCCATAACGTTTTCTTATGAAAATAGATCAACTCCGTACCTTTCAAAAAGTTGCTCTCACCGGTAGCTTTACCCAGGCCGCAAGAGAGCTTTTTCTTACCCAACCGGCCGTCAGTCAGCAGATAAGAGCACTTGAAAACACCTATGGTGTAAGCCTTTTCAATCGTCAGGGCAGGCATATCGCACTTACCCATGAAGGAAAAATCTTATTCTCGAAGACCAATAGCCTGTTGGCTGAATTGCGTGATATAAAAAAAGTTTTTGAAGATATCTCAGCGCTTGATATCGGTAAAATCGATATCGCCTCAACTGCTGTGTTCAGTACCTATTTCCTACCAGTGGTCATGGGTGAGTTCATTAAACGCTACCCGGGTATTGAGCTGGAGCTGCACACAGGCAATTCATACAATGTCATTTCCCAACTACTGGAGGGTCGCACAGATTTTGGCTTCGGTGGTTTTGTCAAAACTGAACCTGATATCAAGTTTCACCTGATTCACCAGGAGCCGTATGTATTTGTTGCCGGAAGCGCTCACCCGCTGGCTGAGAGACATCAGGTAGCTGTGGACGA
Organism: Desulfofustis sp.; assembly: GCA_013042475.1. GTDB lineage: Bacteria > Desulfobacterota > Desulfobulbia > Desulfobulbales > Desulfocapsaceae > JABDQA01. Next base: position 48,831 of record JABDQA010000006.1, on the reverse strand, counting down.
TCTAAAAGCCTATCCTTTCATCTGGCGGGAACACGGAACCCTGGTTCGCCGAAAAATGGAAGAGATGCTTGGAGGAGCACAATCTTCAATTATTTTTCGCAATATAATCGAAGTTCAAAATGTCGAAACCGTCAAACGCCTTGTTGAACGTGGCGTCGGCGTCACCATAATTCCAGAGGTTGCTGTCAAACGCGAGCTTACTGCCGGGTGGCTTAAGCAGATTACTTTAACCGGTTTAGACCTCAAAGCATCCTATTATGTTCTTCACCAAGCGAAGCGTCCACTATCCTTGCACGCGAAGAAATTCCTTTTTCTTTTACCCGAGACACTATCCCTTTCTCATGAGAAGGGGTTTAGAGCAATCGCCAGCGACGATTAATACTGGTTATTACTCAATGATTAATCCCTGTAAGAATGAATCCAAATATATTTTGTACCTGTAAGTCATCAAGGAAAATTAGGCCATGGAAATCAAATCAACAACGCCCCTCTCAAATCTTTTCAGGAGTTCGCCCTTCAAGCCGGTACAGGAGCACATGCGCGCGGTGTTCTCCTGTATCTGTTTTCTTCCACCGATCATGGATGCTCTGTATCGTCAAGATAAAGCTCAAATTGATGAATTTGGTCAGAGTATTATCCAGTTGGAAACAGAGGCTGATACGATTAAGCACGCCTTTCGTCTCAACATGCCCAATACGCTGCTGCTTCCGGTGGACCGCGAGGATTTGCTGAGTCTGATCAGCGACCAGGATCGCATGGCCGATATTACCGAGGATATCGCCAAAACCCTGCTCTTTCGACACATGGAGGTGCCTGATTCACTCAAAGAAATACTCGATGAGTTATTGGAAGGTACTATGGAAAGTAGCGCCGCGGCGAAGGATATGATTGAGCGACTTGATGAACTTGTGCAGGTAGGATTCCGCGGCCGTCAACAGGAAAAAGTATCTGAGATGATTTCTGGCGTCCGGCGAAGCGAGCATAATATTGACGGCATATTGTTCAGGGCAAAAAGAACCCTCTTTGAGAACGAAAAAGGGATGAATCCTGTCTCGGTGATATTCTGGTATCAACTCATCGACCTGCTTGGAAGTATTTCAGACCAAGCGGAAAATGTCGCTGACCGACTGTTGCTCTTTATCTCAAAATAACACAGGAATATCGATGGAAAAATCGCGTAGCCGGCTCTGTGATACAAATACAGGCTCTTTTTACTTCTTTCTCCTGTAAACAACTCAAACCTGGTCGCTGCGGGGAATCGTGCACCCAACCCCTTATTCTGGTAGGTGGGCTCAACCACGAGTCGTCCGATATTACAGACACCTTCTTTTGCATAGGCCCTTACTGAGCCAACGATTCTGCCATCGCTCATTGCTTTCAAGATCATCTGTTTCTTGAAATCCTCCTCAATACCCATCAATGTCTGGGTAAGGGGTGGAAGTGAGTAGTCCTGGTAAAGCTCAGCCTCACTCAGATGTGCCTTTTCTGCAGTGCTAAAATCGCCTCCAGATTAGAAAAGCTGGACTCTTCAATGGTTGCGTCAATCATTTATGCCGATTTGCTGGGAGCAGCACCATGGATGTACCGCTCTATTTGTGATGACTAAGATCAGTTCGGCAGTCTTACTACTTGAGAGATGAGAATCCTCAGCAGGTCCCTATCAGAAAGCGAAAGCGATCTGATCGCAGAGGAAAAGAAAGGCTGCCACAAGTTGAAATGAGCACCAGCCTGGTATTGCTGAGAAAACTAATTAGTTTTTAGCGATGTGTTCAACAACCAGATCCCCGACTTCACTGGTGGAGTAGCCCATCCTGCCCGCAGCCAGACTCTGAAGTTTGTTGCCCGTGACCCATTTGACCGCTTCTTCGACGGCCACGGCGGCTTCCGTTTCACCCAAGGTCTCCAGCATCATTGCCCCCGCACAGATGGACGCCAGCGGGTTAATGATATTTTTACCGGTGTATTTGGGCGCAGACCCGCCGATGGGTTCGAACATGGAGACCCCTTCCGGATTGATATTGCCGCCCGCGGCAATACCCATACCGCCCTGGGTCTCGGCGCCCAGGTCGGTAATAATGTCGCCAAACATGTTCGAGGTGACCAGCACATCGAACCACTCAGGACTCTTGACCATCCACATGCAGGTTGCATCGACGTGATAATATTCCCGCGTGACGTCGGGATAGTCCTGCTCGCCGATCTCGTGGAAAGCCCTCTCCCAGAGGTCGAAAACGTAGGTCAGGACATTGGTTTTCCCCACCAGTCCGAGGGTGTTGGCATCCCCTTTCCCGCGCGCTTTTTTACCAAATTTACGAGTGTATTCAAAGGCGTAGCGAAGACAGCGTTCGACCTGGAAGCGATTGTACACCATGCTCTGAACCGCCACTTCCTGGGGGGTTCCCTTCATAGAAATGCCGCCGGTACCGGTGTAGATGCCGCCGGAATTCTCCCTGATCACCACATAATCTATGTCATCCGGTGTTTTGTCCTTGAGAGGAGTCTCCACCCCGGGATAAAGCCGCACCGGCCGCAGGTTGATATACTGATCCAGGGCGAAACGCAGGCTCAGCAGTATTCCCTTCTCCAGAATCCCGGGTTTGACGTCGGGATGTCCGATGGCGCCAAGGAATATTGCATCAAAGGCTTTAAGATCGTCAACCGCGGTTTCCGGCAGTACCTCACCCGTCTGCAGGTAGCGGTCACCGCCGTAATCAAAATCTTTCATCTCCAGGGCAAAGCCGAAACGCTGCGCCGCCGCCGTTAACGCCTTTCGGCCTTCATTCACCACCTCGAGGCCGGTGCCATCGCCGGGAATCACCGCGATGCGATAAGTTGTTGTCATGTCAGTCTCCGATTATAAAATTTCATAAAATTTCCGAATAATTTTAAGAGCATTAGAGTCACTCGAATTTAGTTGCTGTATCGACAGCTCGTCCAATAAGTTCAAGAGGCCCAGACAGGCGGGACGCGAGCGAGGAAATAGAAAAGTCTGTGAACAGCCACCGCAGCGGGTAATGGTGCCTGATGGGACGGACTTGGACTTATGTCGCTATGTATAGATAAAATCTGCTGCCTGTTGTCAAGTACAAAGATACGCCTCACCATGGTGAAGCATACGACCAATGGACACTAATGGGACTCCAAATAATAGACAGGCCAGCCCATATGGTTCTGCGTTATCTGCAATCTCAATACACAATGTAGCGGTAGTGGCCGCGCTCCACTGAAGCGTCAACGTCCACTTCCAATCTGGCGCCGTGGGCCAACTTCTCTAAGCGCTCCAGATTTTCCCGCCTCTGACCAGCCAGGGCCGAATAGTCCCTGTCATTGATGGTGAGTCTCAGCGTCTTATCCCGGCCTGCCCGGACCAGCAGCGACCTGATTTTCCGGTACCAGCAGCGGGACTTGACCAGCTCGCCGAAGGCCGGATGGTACGGACCCGCAATGAGCTGTTTCTCCAACTCGGCTGTCGGCTGCAGCCCCATGCGTATGACCCTGATCCGGTGTTCATCGAGCATAGTCCAAGCCCGGGCAATCAGACTGACGGCGCGCTCGAGACTCAAAGGCCGCCAGTCAGAATGGAGGTAAAGCTCGGCAAGTTCGGTGTGCTCCATTACCAGGGTCGGGTAAAGACGAACCAGATCAGGCGACAACCCGATTACTGTGCGCACACCGTCCAGAAATGATCTGGTGGATTCACCCGGAAGACCGGCCATCAATTGAATACCAGTCTCCATCCCTCTGACCCCAAGGAGTTGTATCGCGTTGATCACCTGCTCAGCCGTGTGCCCCCTGCCCGCCTTCTGGAGCACCTTGTTGTTCATCGACTGGGCCCCTATCTCTACGGTCCTGACCCCGGCTGTAATAAGAAAATCGGCGATTTCATCGGTGATGCAGTCAGGCCTGGTCGACAATCTGATGGACCGAACCAGCCCTTTCTTCATATAGGGGTTGACCCGCTGGAGCAATCCCACCTGTACGTCCTCATCCAGACAGGTAAAAGAGCCGCCGTAAAAAGCAACCTGAACTTCCTCGCGCTGCGGTGATCTCTCCAGCCACCTGTCTATAGTTCGGCCCAGATCTTTAACCGGATCATCGGAATTCTCCCGGTTTGGACCAGCTATTCCAGCCTGGTTGCAGAACAGGCATCGGTGGGGACAGCCCCGGTGATGAATGAAGAACGGGATTATTAACGACATCACTCAACTTTTAAGCATTGACTTTCTTTGAACCAACGGCAGCTTTTGATATGCTTTCCAGTTAACAGCCAATCTGTTGAACGGTCTCCTGGGGAAACCAACAAACCAATTTTACTGAATTAACCATCACATTTTGTCCATCAGCTTGTTTCACCGTCCGGAATCTTCTCTGGAAAGGTATCTCACCTCAAAGCCTCCCTGAGAAAAATGCGCGGCTGGTTTTGACACTATCACGAGAACCGGAGAAGACACAATACCTATGGTGTGCCGCTCGCGATTGATACTGGAGAATTGCTTCCGCCACATTTCAGCATTACCTTCCCTAACAACACATCTGGGGATTATGGATGGATACAGGTACGGCAAGAATCGGTGATACACATACAACAGGAGCTATGAAAATTATGAAGCTGCTGATCATAGGGGCCAGTCGCGGTATTGGTAAGGCTCTGCTCGAGGAAGCGCTGAAGGAGGATCTCCAGGTTCGGGTGCTGGCCAGAGATCCCGAAAAAATTGAGGCAACGAACGACGCCCTCGAAATAGTGAGGGGAGATGTGCGAGACCTCGATGACGTTAGTAATGGTCTCCAGGGCATGGACGTCGTCTGCTCGTGCATAGGGGTGCCCATTACCTTCAAACCGGTCGACCTTTTCGCTGTGGCGGCGAGAAACCTGGTCCAGGCAGTTGAGCGAGAGCCGGGACAGAAACTGATCGCGGTCACCGGTATCGGTGCCGGCGATTCCAAAGGGCATGGCGGTTTTCTCTACGACCGCATCTTTAAGCCGCTGTTTTTAAGAACCATTTACGACGACAAAGATCGTGAGGAAGAGATAATCATGGCCAGCACGACTGACTGGCTGATTGTCAGACCGGCAGGACTTACCAATGGGCCGCGGACGGGCAAATACAAGGTCTTAAACGATCTCGAAGGCAACGTTGCCACCCGAATATCGCGCCGCGATGTTGCCGACTTTATCCTCTCGGAGATGGTCAAGCCAACCCAGTTCGGCAAGACGCCCCTGATTACCTACTGAAGGTTGGGTTCTGCCTTACCATGCTTCAACCAGGCGACTGATTGTACCGCAACCCATTAACTCATTTGCGAGACTCGGCATGAAAAAATATATCTGGATACTCGCTTTTTTCTTTACCATTTCAGCCTCTCAAGCCCTGGCCAGCTGGGTGACCGACCCTTCGGTCATTGAACCGACTTACTACGCCGATCATAATCGCGATCTCTATGATGAATTCGGCTACAACACCCAGAAGCTACTGAATCACTGGGTCAAGTTCGGTATCAGGGACGGCAGGCCAAGCTCCCCTGTTTTTGATGTGCGCTACTATCTGAAGCGCAATCCTGATCTGGCCACTACCCTGGGGCAGGAGAACTTCGCCAAAGCCACGGAACACTGGTTTAAAAACGGCAGAAAGGAGGGGCGGCCGAGCCACCCGGAGTTCAATGTGAGAAAGTATCTGCAGCTTAACCAGGACGTGGCGAGGGAATACGGCCAGAACAATTATCTCGAGGCGATCAATCACTACCTCAAGACAGGATACAAAAAGGGCCGGCGAGGCATCTAGGTGATCCCGACGGAGTGCCTGTATCAGGAAAAATAATCAGGATAAATAAATCGAATTACCGGTCGATGTTCTTCAGGGCCGCCGCGGCAGCCCGCTGCTCGGCTTCTTTTTTCGAGCCGGCACCGCCGGATCCCAGGACTTCATCTCTAAAAACCACCGAGACCCCGAATTGTTTCTGGTGTGAGGGGCCCTCCTCTGAGTCAAGGCGGTAAGTCGGAGCTTCGTTGTATTTTTCCTGGAGTACTTCCTGCAACCTGCTCTTGGCGTCGGCCAGCAGCAGGAAATCTTTTTTATCTTCGATGGATTCCTCGAAGAGTTTCCGAATCAGAGCTGCGGCGCCGGTGTAGTCGCTGTCTTCAAACACCGCTCCGATCAGCGCTTCAAAAGCACTGGAGAGAATCGACGACTTGTATCTGCCGTTGGAACTGTCCTCGCCTCTGCCAAGGAAGAGAAATCTCCCCAACTCAACCTTTCTGGCTATCTCGGCGAGGTGAGACTCGTTTACGAGCGAGGCCCGGAATCTAGTCAGCTCACCCTCTTTCATCTCGGGATAACGACTGCTGAGCAGGTGGCCGATGGCCAGGTCGAGCACCGCGTCGCCGATAAATTCGAATACCTGGTTGTCTTGGCCGGCTTGGGCTTGCTCGAAGGCATAGGAAGAATGAGTGAGAGCCTTCTGCAGCAGGCGCAAATCGGTAAAACGGTAGCCGATCAGTTGTTCAAATTCAGCGAGCAGTTCTTTGTTACTGCCCGCCAGCTCATCCATGAACGATCCCATCAACAATTTCCTCTTGTCAAACACTCCATCATGGTATATTAAACGGTCTCTAACGAAATCAATGGCGGCGTAGCCAAGTGGCTAAGGCAGTGGTCTGCAAAACCATTATTCAGCGGTTCGAATCCGCTCGCCGCCTCCAAGATACACAAAAGGTTACAGAAATCACTCCTGTAACCTTTTTCTTTTTTGATACTGCAAATCTCACTACCGGTCAATTCATCACCGCTGCGCCCCTGGTGCGAGGCTGCCCTGCCCTCAGACGTCGATGCCCCAAATCTCGTTGGAATATTGACGGATGGTCCGGTCGGTGGAAAATTTACCCATCCTGGCGACGTTGAGGATGGCCATTTTAGTCCACAGGTCGGGATCGAGGAAGGTCTCGTTGACTCTGTCCTGACTCTCCAGATATGATTCCAGATCCCTGAGCAGCAGGTATTGATCGTGCGGGCTCATGAGTGAATCGACCAACGGCTGGAAGAGATGGCGATCGCCGTGACCGAAAGTACCGTCTGAGAGCGATTCCATAATCTGGGCAATGTCTTCATTTTCTCTACAGATCTGAACCGGCTTTCGGCTGCTGTGGATGCGTTCATATTCAGCCTCCTCGGCGGTCAGCCCGAAGATGAAAATATTCTCGGCACCCACCTCCTCGCGGATCTCGATGTTGGCACCGTCCAGAGTACCGATGGTGAGGGCGCCGTTCAGGGCAAATTTCATGTTGCCGGTTCCGGACGCTTCGGTTCCCGCGGTGGAAATCTGCTCCGAGAGATCCGCCGCCGGAATGATGAGCTCAGCCTGGCTGACATTGTAGTTCGGCAGGAATACAACCTTGAGCCGATCGCCGATGCGGGGATCGTTGTTGACCACCTCGCCGATCGAGCTGATCAGTTTGATGATCAGTTTCGCCCTCCAGTATGAAGGTGCGGCCTTGCCGGCAAAGATGACGGTTCGCGGTGCCAGATCGGCCTGTTCGTCGGTAACAAAGCGATGGTAAAGATTAATGACGTGCAGGGCATTGAGCAGCTGACGTTTGTACTCGTGTATCCTCTTGACCTGAACGTCGAACATGGTCTCGGGGGTGACCAGCACGCCGGTGCTGATGCCGATGTAGTCGGCCAGCTTGAGTTTGTTGTTGAGCTTGATCTGACGAAAGCGAGCCTGAAAATCTTTGTCAGTCGCCAAAGGTTCAAGCTCCCTGAGCCGGTCGAGATCAATTTCCCAGCCGGAGCCGATTTGATCATTGATCAGCTGGGCCAGCTCCGTATTGCACTTGAGCAGCCAGCGCCGCGGCGTGATGCCGTTGGTCTTGGAGTTGAGCTTGTTTGGGTAAAATTTGTGAAAATCCTTGAATACCTTGTCTTTGAGCAGTTGGGTATGGAGTGCCGCAACCCCGTTCACCGAGTGGGAACCGACGATGGCCAGGTAGGCCATGCGCACTTTTTTGGGATAGCCCTCCTCGATGATAGACATCCTGCTGAGCTTGTCTATATCGCCTGGATACTTCTGGGCGACCTGATCCAGAAAACGCTGGTTGATCTCGTAAATGATCTGCAGATGCCGCGGCAGCACCTTGCCAATAAGCTCCACCGACCAGCGCTCGAGCGCTTCGGGCATCAGGGTGTGGTTGGTGTAGGCGAAGGTCCTGGTGCAGATGTCCCAGGCTTTCTCCCAGTTCAGACCTTCGATGTCGAGCAGAAGCCGCATCAATTCGGGAATGGCGATCGCCGGGTGGGTGTCGTTGAGCTGTACCGCCACCCGATCCGGAAAATCATCGAAGGTATCGTTGTTCTTCTTGTAGCGCCGCATGATGTCCTGGAAAGTTGCCGCCACGAAAAAATATTGCTGCCGCAGACGCAGTTCCTGTCCCGCATAGTTGTGATCCGGAGGATAGAGCACCTTGGAAATGGTTTCCGAGCTGACCTTCTGCTGCACCGCACCGATATAATCCCCCTCACCGAAATGGGTAAGATCCAGCTCTCTTGCGGCCCGGGCCGCCCAGAGGCGCATGTTGATCACATGATCGTTCAAGTAGCCGGGCACCAGGATATCACAAGGCATGGCCATCACATCCTGGGTGTCGATCCACTTGGACCGATAACGGCCCTTGTCATCCTGGTAGGTGCTCACCTTGCCGTAAAACTGGACGTTGAAGACCGGCAGGCGGCGCTCGAATTCCCAGGGGGTCCCATACCGCAACCAGTTGTCAGGTCGTTCGACCTGGTAGCCGTTGATCAGCTCCTGATTGAAGAGTCCGTATTCGTAGCGGATGCCGTAGCCGTAAGCGGGAATCTTCAATGTAGCAATGGAATCCATGAAGCAGGCGGCCAGCCTTCCGAGGCCACCGTTGCCGAGTGCGGCATCTTCTTCCTGCTCGCGGATCTCTTCCATCGAAAAACCCAGTTCTTCGACCGCCTGTTTGACTTCTTCATAAAGACCAAGATTTATAACAGCGTTGCCTAGCGAGCGGCCGATCAGAAACTCCAATGATAGGTAGTAGACCCGCTTTTTCTTTTTGGCGTAGAAGGTCTTCTGGGTTTTTATCCATTTCTCCACCATGATGTCTCGCAGGGCGTAGGCCAATGCCTCGTAAATGTCGGAAGCGCCTGATCTCTCAGGATCACGGCCTTGAAAACTCATCAGGTGATGAATGATACTGTCCCGGATAGATTGAACTGTCTCGGGAAAATAGTTTTTTTTGCCTTCGCTGTCCAATGCTTCGGACAAGAGATCAGGGGTTGGCCGGCTCATCTGTATTCCTCCCAGCTACTGGTGTGAATCATCTAATAGGTGTTGTTGATCTATGTGCGTTGGTCGGGGCTTGACGCATTAACAATAGGTCTTGTCTGACGATCCTGCCAAAAAATCATCGGTTTTTCAATTTGTGGTATGATTCAGTACAGATGCACTTAAAGGATCGAGAAACCAATCTCCTCTGCCTGTTTATCAGAGTCGGGTGATCTGCCCCCGAAAAATATATTACAATGTCGTATACACATTCCGCTTTTTGTGTCTATTATTTGAAGGTGTCACATGATTCCCGGATCGACAGCGATAAAACTCAATTATGCAGAGTGTTTCAGAGTGCACACATGGAAAAAAATCAGACAGCCGTATCAAAACAAACACTATACCTCAGCGTACTGGTGGTCTTTATCGCCGGCTTCATCTGTGGGGTGGTTTTCACCGTTATGAAGTCGGACGGTCCGGCTACCGTCGCCACCAACTCTGACCAACCGCCCGCCCAGTCTCAACAGGAAGCCCAAGCAATACTCAATCTCGAAGCCGAGGTGACAACTAATCCTGACAATTACAATGCCTGGACTCAGCTCGGCCACCTCTATTTCGACTCAAACCAGGTACAGAAGGCCATAGGTGCCTACACCAAATCACTCGAACTCCATTCTGGAAATGCTAATCTCTGGACCGACCTGGGTGTCATGTACCGACGCTCCGGAGATCCACAAAAAGCCATAGAAACCTTTGATAAAGCCATGTCGATGGATAGCAGTCATGCCCCGTCGCGCTTCAATAAGGGCATCGTCCTGCATTTCGATCTGGGCAGAACAGAGGAGGCAATCAAGTCCTGGCAGTCGGTGCTGGCCATCAATCCCGACTACCGGACTGGCAATGGCATGCCGCTCAAGGACCTGATCGCCCAGGTCCAGGCGCAGACGTCAGAAAGCAGTAATTAATAAACACATACCAGAGAAGGAGTGAACCATGAAGTTCGAAACAATCGCCCTGCACGGCGGTCAGACCATAGATCAGGATACCCTGTCACGGGCGGTCCCGGTATACCGCACCAGCTCGTACGTTTTCAAGAGCACCGAACATGCAGCAAATCTTTTTGCCTTAAAAGAGCTGGGCAACATCTATACCCGCATTGGTAACCCCACCCAGGATATCCTCGAACAGCGGGTTGCCCAGCTTGACGGTGGGGCAGCTGCCCTGGCACTGGCTTCGGGAACTTCGGCCATTTTTTACGCGATTATCAATATCTGCTCTCAGGGCGACGAAATCATCTCTGCCAACAATCTCTACGGCGGTACCTACATTCAATTCGATTCGATTCTACCGCAGCTGGGCATCAACGTTAAATTCGTCGATCCGGAGGATCCGATGAACTTTGCCCGGGCGATCAACGAGAAAACCCGGGGTATATTCATCGAAACCATCGGCAACCCGACGCTTCACGTGGCAGACTTCGAAGCCATTGCAAAGATTGCCCAGAAGCACAATCTGCCCCTGGTGGTCGATTCAACCTTCACCACTCCCTATCTTCTCAAGCCGATCGAGCATGGCGCCGATGTGGTGATCCATTCCCTGACCAAATGGATGGGGGGCCACGGCACCGGGATCGGCGGAATCGTTGTCGATGCCGGCAAGTTTGACTGGACCGATCCGAAGTTCAGGATTTACAACGAACCGGACGACTCCTACCATGGACTCAGATATGCTCATGATCTCGGCGACTTCAACCCGGTTGCCTTTGCTTTGAGGATGAGACTGGTACCGCTGCGTAACCTCGGGGCCGCAATCAGTCCAGACAACTGCTGGATCTTCCTGCAGGGGATCGAGACGCTTGGCCTGCGCATGGAGCGGCATTGCAGAAACGCCCAGACGGTGGCCGAATTTCTGAACAGCCATAATGGTGTCGACTGGGTCTATTATCCAGGACTCAAGGATGCGCCAGGACATGATAACGCCGTCACCTACCTGAAGAACGGTTTTGGCGGCATGGTTGCCTTCGGCATCAAAGGAGGTCACGAGGCGGGTCGGAAATTCATCGAGGAACTGCAGCTCGTTTCCCACCTGGCCAATGTCGGCGACGCCAAAACCCTGGCCATTCACCCGGCCTCCACCACTCATTCCCAGCTCTCAGCGGAACAGCTTGCGGAATCCGGAATCACCGATGCAATGGTTCGACTCTCCATAGGAATCGAACATATCGACGATATCATCGCGGACATCGAGCAGGCCCTGCAGAAAGCCGCATCCTGACTCACCAGGAGGCGACGGTGAGCATTGAGGAGACATATCTCGAGGTCGGTTCGGCCGGTGCGGTTGAGAAACAATTCTATACCTACGCCGAACCGCCCGGCGAGATGATCCTGGAAAGCGGCGCCAGCCTCGGCCCCATTACCATCGCTTATGAAACCTGGGGCGAACTGTCGGCTAAAAGGGACAATGCGGTGCTGGTGGCCCATGCTTTCTCCGGCGATTCCCATGCTGCCGGTTTCTATCCCGACGAACCAAAAGACGCCAAGCCGGGCTGGTGGGACAGCATGATCGGACCCGGCAAAGGGCTCGATACCGATAAATATTTCGTCATCTGCGCCAATATCCTGGGCGGCTGCATGGGTACCACCGGTCCCTCGTCGATAAACCCGAAAACCGGGGCGCCATACGGCCTCGATTTTCCGATGATGACGGTCGGCGACATTATCGAATCCCAGAAAATACTCCTCGATCACCTGGGCATCTCATCGCTGCACACGGTAACCGGCGGCTCGGTCGGCGGCATGCAGGTGCTGGAATGGTGTGTGCGCTACCCGGAAATGGTTCGCTCGGCTATCCCCATCGCCACGACCATGCGCCATTCGGCCCTGGCCATCGCCTTTAACGAAGTCGCCCGGCAGGCCATCATGGTTGATCCCAAATGGAACCGGGGCAATTACTACGACTCGGAGAAACCTGACCTGGGCCTCTCGGTGGCCCGCATGATCGGCCATGTGACTTATCTCTCCGATGAAGCAATGCGCCGGAAATTCGGTCGCAAACTGCAGAACAAGGCGAATTTTTCCTACGGGTTTGACGTCGACTTCATGGTCGAAAGCTATCTGCGCTACCAGGGCTCCCAGTTTGTCAAACGTTTCGACGCCAATTCGGTACTTTACATTACCAAAGCGGCTGATTATTTCGACCTGGTGAACAGGGAACCGCCGGCCAAGTCGATCCAGGATATCCTCGCCATGCCAATCAAGTTTCTGGTGATCAGCTACACGTCCGACTGGCTCTATCCGACCTACCAGGCCAAAGAACTCATCCAGGCCCTGAAGCGTGCCGATCTCGATGTCAGCTTCTGTGAAATCGAGGCCGACTGTGGACATGATGCGTTCCTGATTCCTGACAAGCGATTGGGAACCCTGATCGGAGGATTTTTGGATGGTGTTCCCCGAAACTGAGGAAATGCGCTTTGATCTGCAGGTTATCGCCTCCTGGATCGATCCCGGATCGAGGGTGCTCGACCTTGGCTGCGGCAACGGCGAGCTCCTTGCCTGGCTGACTGTTCATAAGAAGGTCAGCGGCGTGGGCATCGAGCTTGATGAGGAAAAGGCCGCCTTCTGCATCGCCAACGGGCTCAGCGTTCTGCAGGGCGATTTCAACGACGAGGTGGACGATTATCCTGACAAGCGCTTTGACTACGTTATTCTGAGCCAGACCCTGCAGCAGGTGTATGAACCGGCCCGGTTGCTCTACTCCCTGTCCAGGATCGGCCGGCGATTCATCGTCAGCTTTCCCAATTTCAGCCATTTTTCCATACGGCTCCAGCTGCTGCTCAAGGGAATGGCACCAAAAAGCAAGGAACTACCCTACAACTGGTACGATACGCCGAACATCCGGGTTATAACCCTGAAGGATTTCAAGAACTTTGCCCGTGACGTCGGCTACCGGATCGTTGAGGAAACCGCCATTAAAACCGATCATCACGCCAACTACGGCAGGGTGGTTAAATCTTTGAGCAATTTCAGGGCAACGTATGGAATTTTCATGATCGAAAAAGAGGCCTGACCATGAGCACAAAACAAAAAACCGCAACGGAACTGAATGTCACCATGGTGGGAGAACTCTGCGACCATCAGCATGTGAGCGCCTCCTCCAAGCATCACCTGATCCCGGAAGTGGTCGAAAAGCTGATGCAATCCTGGAGCACCAAGGAATGCTACGATCATATCAGCCCGGTGTCGATCCCCTCGCACAAGGCGGTGATCCACATCATCAAGCAGGCCCGACGTATCCTCTTTCCTGGATATTTCACCTCGGCCAGTCTCCACGCCTCCAACCTGGAATACTACATCGGCAAGGAAACCACCGAGCTCTACGACAAGCTCTCCGAGCAGATCACCATGGCCATTCGCCACGACTGCCGGCGTCAGGAGCGGCCCTGCACCAATTGCGAGCAGCGAGCCAGCGAACTGGCTTACCGCTTTATCACCACCCTGCCTGGTATCGCCTCAACCCTGGCCCATGACATCAGGGCGACCCTGGAAGGCGATCCCGCCTCGAAGAGTCCCGACGAGGTAATTTTCAGCTACCCGGGGCTGCTGGCCATCACCGTCTACCGATTGGCCCACGAGCTCTACAAACTGGAAGTGCCGATTGTACCGAGGATAATGACTGAATGGGCCCACGGCGAGACCGGCATCGACATCAACCCCGGCGCCAAGATCGGACCGGGGCTGTGCATCGATCACGGCACCGGTGTGGTCATCGGTGAAACCACCATCATCGGTAAAAATGTGCGGCTCTACCAGGGTGTCACCCTTGGGGCCCTCTCGCTCCCCAAAGACGCCGTCGAGGTGCTGCGTCACAAGAAGCGCCACCCCACGCTCGAGGATGACGTGATCGTCTATTCCAACACCACCATCCTCGGTGGAGATACCATTATCGGAGCCGGTTCCGTCATTGGCGGTAATATCTGGCTCACTGAAAGTGTCAGTACTGGTACAAAAGTCCTGCTGAAAAAGCCGGAGCTGATCTACCGCAACCCGAACCAACCCCTATGACAGGAGGACATTATGGCTCTCTCTCTGACCCAAACATACGGCTGCACTCCGCTGCTGACCCTCCAGCGCCTGGGTAAGGAAACAGGCGCTATCCTGATGGGTAAACAGGAATCCAGAAACCCGCTGGGAAGCGTTAAGTGCCGTATTGCAGTATCGATGATCGAAGCCGGCATACGCGACGGCCTGATCAATGAAGATACCGTTATTGTCGAACCGACCAGCGGCAACACCGGTATCGGTCTGGCTTTTGTCTGCGCCTCCAAGGGGTTGCGGCTGATCCTGACCATGCCTGACAGCATGAGCGTCGAGCGCAGGACTCTGATGACCCACCTCGGGGCCGAACTGGTGCTCACCCCGGCGGCAGAGGGCATCAAAGGGTCGATCGCCAAGGCCGAGAAAATCCTGGCCGAAAACGACAACAGCTTCATGCCCAATCAGTTTACCAATCCGTCCAATCCGGAGGTGCACCGAACCAGCACCGCTGAAGAGATCTGGCTTGATACCGACGGCAAGATTGATATTTTCGTTGCCGGCGTCGGCACCGGAGGTACCATCACCGGGGTTTCGGAAGTGATCAAGAAGCGCAACCCCAATCTCCGTACCATAGCCGTCGAGCCGGCAAATTCTCCGGTTCTTTCAGGCGGGACACACAGTCCTCACAAGATTCAGGGCATCGGTGCAGGCTTCGTGCCCGAGGTGCTCAACACCGATATTCTCGACGAGGTGATCACCGTTACCAACGAAGACGCTTTCGAAACGGCCAGGCTGCTCGCCAGCCAGGAGGGAATTTTATGCGGCATTTCCTCGGGAGCTGCCGGCTGGGCTGCGCTGCAGGTTGCTGCGAGGCCAGAAAGCAAAGGCAAGAACATCGTCTTCATCATGCCCGACACCGGTGAACGCTATCTGAGCACCGACCTGATCACCAGTTGAACACAGAGACTTTGGGGCTTACCAGACCCCGCTGATTTTGGCGGTGCAGTGCTGGCATCGGCCTTGCTCGAGCAGATTCCTGCGGACGGTAAAACCGTGGCGGTGAATTACGGTGCGTGAGCAGGTCGGGCAGTCGGTGTTCTCTCCCCCACCGCCGTGGATGTTGCCGATGTAAACGTGGTGCAGTCCGGCTGAGTGACCGATCTCCCGGGCTCGGATTAGCGCCTCAGAGCCGGTGGGCAGTCGATCAGCCATCTTATAAGTGGGCCTGAAGGCCGAGACATGCCAAGGCAGTGATGGGTCCACAGAACAGATAAATTCTGCCAGCCGCCGCAGTTCTTCCTCCGAATCGTTGAGTTGCGGAATCACTAATGTCGTCGCCTCGACCCAAACTCCCTGCTGCCGGAAAAAGCTGACATTGTCCAGTACCTGCTGGAGACTGCCGCCGCAGGTCGAGCTGTAAAACTCTTCGGAAAAGGATTTGATATCGATATTGATGCCATCGATCACTTCCACCAGCGCCGACGCCGCATCTGAGCTCATATATCCATTTGAGACAAACACATTTTTCAACCCCTGCGTGCGGGCAAGCTCAGCACATTCATGGGCAAACTCGAAAAATACGGTGGGTTCGGAGTAGGTGTAGCTGATCGACTTGCACCCGGTCGACCTGGCCGTTTCAACAATATCGACGGGATCTTTTCTGACATGTGGGATCCGTTGAATCTGCAACCCCGCTTGGGAAAGAGAATAGTTCTGGCAATGCAGACATTTGAAATTGCAGCCCACCGTGGCGATCGAATAAGTCAGCGTACCGGGGAGAAAATGAAAGAGCGGCTTCTTCTCGATGGGATCCACATGCTCCGCTGAGACCTTGCCGTAGGAAAGCGAATAAAGTTTCCCATCCCTGTTCTCCCTGACGCCGCAAAGGCCCCGGCGATTGTTCTTGATCCGGCAGTGGTGGGCGCAGAGCCCGCAGGTTACGGTATCCCCGTCCGATTGGTAGAAGCGCGCCTCTTTCATAAGTGGAATCCCCAACTTTCGTTTTGTCTCAGATAGCAGGGTCGGAACTGGGTCTTGTACTCCATCCCTGGCACATTCTTGATGTAGTAGCCCAGATAGAGATACTGAATATTTTTCTGCAGGCAGAAATCGATCATGGTGAGGATATTGAAGGTGCCCAGGCTTCGGGCCGACTCGCTGGTATCGAAGTAGAAATAGACTGCATTCATCCAGTTCTCCCCGATATCGATGATGCCGTTACCCAGCAGCTGGCCGTTCTTGCGGTAATGAAGCTCCAGAGAGGTAACGATATGATTGAGAAAGAATCCCGAATAATAACCCAGCGCGGTATTGTTCTTTTGTGGGTACCGGCTAGACAGAAACTGCTCGCACAGATTCAGGTTCTCTTCACTCATCTGGACTGAATTAAAATGAACGGAGAGATCACTGTTTTTCTTCAGGGTACGACGCTGATTTCTATTGGGCTTGAACTCGGCCGGATGCAGCCTGATCGGGATACACTGGTTGCAGTGCGCACAGCGCATGGTATAGAGACTGTTGCCGTTGCGCCGATAACCGGCAGCCAGGAAGAGTTCCATGATCCGGTCGGTGATCGGCCCGAAGAGCGCCTGGTAAAAGGTCGCTGTATAGGGCAACTGGTACGGGCATTCCATCGACATATTGATGAAATAACGGTCCAGCCTGCTCTGGAGCCTGACAAATTCCGCTTCGCACTGTCGGTCGTACACTGACATTCTTACTCCTGGTCGCTCCCCCTCACACGAGTCCCTGGTCGAGCATGGCGTTGACTACTTTGATGAACCCGGCAATGTTGGCACCGATCAAATAATTGCCCTCTGCACCGTAGCTTCTGGCGGCCTCGACACAGGTGTGGTGAATCGACTCCATGATGTGCTTCAAGCGACTGTCAACTTCCTCACGGGGCCAGGTGAGGCGCATCGAATTCTGCGCCATTTCCAAACCGGATACGGCCACCCCGCCGGCGTTGGCGGCTTTTCCAGGTCCATAGAGAATCTGCTGGTCGATGAACTGGTCAATCGCCTCAGGGGTAGACGGCATATTGGCCCCCTCGCTCACCAGATAGACGCCATTGGCCAGTAGATTGGTGGCGTCCTTCTCGTTTATTTCATTCTGGGTTGCGGAGGGAAAGGCGCAGTCGGCCTGGTGGTTCCAGAGCGGATTGTAATCTAAGGTCGGGTCGACCGGAGTGAAGACGGCTTCGGGGTAGGTTTCGGCATAGTCGCTGATCCGTCCCCGCCTGATATTCTTAAGCTCCATAACATACTTCAGTTTATCCCGGTCAATGCCCTCTTCATCGTAGATATAACCGGACGAATCGGACAGGGTGACCACCTGTCCTCCGAGTTCGAGGATCTTTTCAGTGGTGTACTGGGCCACATTACCCGATCCCGACACCAGGCAAATCTTGTTTGCCAGTGTCTCTCCGCGGGTGGCCAGCATCTCGGCGGCGAAATAGACCACTCCATAGCCGGTGGCCTCCGGCCTGATCAGACTACCGCCCCAATTGAGGCTCTTGCCGGTAAGCACCCCGGTAAATTCGTTCTTGAGCTTTTTATACATACCGAAAAGATAGCCGATCTCCCGGGCTCCGACCCCGATATCGCCGGCCGGGACATCGGTATTTGGACCAATATGGCGATAGAGCTCCGCCATGAACGACTGACAGAAGCGCATCACTTCCATGTCCGATTTTCCTTTCGGATCAAAATCTGACCCGCCCTTGCCGCCGCCCATGGCCAGGGTGGTGAGCGAATTCTTGAAGACCTGCTCGAAGGCCAGGAATTTAATGATGCCCAGATTCACCGAAGGATGAAAGCGCAAGCCGCCCTTATAGGGGCCGATGGCGCTGTTCATCTCCACCCGGAAACCACGATTCACCTTCACCTGGCCACTGTCTGCCATCCAGGGCACCCGAAACATAACGACCCGCTCCGGCTCGGTAATACGTTCGAGCACCGCCTGCTGACGGTACTCTGGGTTGCGGTCCAGCACCGGTTTGACTGATTCGATCACCTCATCGACTGCCTGATGGAATTCACGTTGTTCAGGGTCTCTTGCCTGAATCATCTCAACAATCTGTTCCATGGAGTTCTCCTTTTATAATGAATTTTCATTCCTCAACTGTGCAGGTGCGTTGTTCAAGATCCTCGCGGTAGAGGATGATTCCCGTTGATTCCGGTCCCTCACACTTGATGGTTAGCGGATAGTGCAAGCGCAGGTGGCGGATCCACTTGCCATCATGATTGGCAGGAAAGTCGAGCAGCCAGTCCCAATCTATACGATCGCCGTTGATACCGTCTCCTCCGTTGTTCTCGTCAACAGTCAGGTAGGGAATCCCTAGCGAGGTGATGTTCTGGAAAAAATGCGAACCCTGGGAAGGGTCAGCCCGAAGCAGTTTGCTCCTGATTTCAACGATGGCCTGGACGGCGCTGATATCAACCCACTGTACCGGAATCCCGAGCCAGTGATCATTGGTTCCCCAACGACCCGGACCGATCAGCAGGTGATTACGTCCTTCGGCTTGCAGCTTGCGGTTCACTTCGCCAATCTCCCTGGCAATGTTCCTGGTCGCAGCCGGATCGAAACTATCCGGTCGAACGAAAATGATATCTGAAACAGAAGATATCCTGCCGTGACCGAGGCTCTGGGTCGAGTAGATGAGAGATTGTTCTATCTCATGGTCGCAAATACCCACGTCAGCCCGTTCCCCGCCGGTGACCATGGGTCTGATCTGGAGCAGGTAGAAGGTAGACTCTTCGAGCGTTTCGCCGAGCTGGACGGCAAACTCGATTTCCACTTCACTCCCCATCCCGGCCCGGCCGATGGTGAGCAGCTCCGAGAGAATCTCACCGAGCGGATAGAGGGAATGTTTGAGTATCTGGGCAAAGGTCAGGATTTTCACTCCGGCCATATTCACGTCCCTGATCCGATGCTCCTCGGGTACATAAGTCGAGGCCAGCAACCCCACGGGAAGATCTCCCGCAACATCCTGAACGTCGTACCTGGTCAGGTTGGCGTTGTGGCGGTTCAGGCAATCCTGGTTGTGCATATCGAGAGCGTAGAGCTGCCGCTGACAATTCTCGAGAATATCTTCCACCGTTGAGAATTGGATAAGTTGCTGGGGATGAGCCGGTGAAAAACGCAGGTTGCGCTCGCCCTCCACCACCGTCTTTCCAACCCCCAGGGCAATATGGGCAATTCCCTCGGAGGGCTGCATTTCCTGAACCGGATAATAGTTGTGCGACTGGGCCACTCCCGAGACGGCTGGATACCAGCGTCCATAGTAATCCGCCCCGACCAGTTCCTGGATGATTACCGCCATCGAGTCGTCCCTGCCTCCCGCCCCCACTCCCCGGGAAAAGGCCTGGGGACTCTCAAACCAGGTCGAGGCATAGACCATCTTTACCGCCGCCTCGAGCTGGGATAACCGTTCATCGAAGTTCTCGTGATTGTTGGTTAGAAAATAGGTGGAATAAAGGCCGGCATAGGGTCTGAACTGACCGTCCTCGAGCAGGCTCGAGGAGCGCACCGAGAGCGGAAAGCTGCAAAGCTGCAGATACCCATCAAGTTCCTGCCTGAGCCAGGACGGCATACGGGCATCGACAAACAGATCAGCGATATGCTCATCGCTCATCTCGTCGGTGAAAAATAGATTATTCTGACTGACGAAATCATCGAACCCCTGGGCTGAGACGACCAGTGACCGGGGTATGCAGACCCGATACCTGGTAAGTACCGAGTCGTCCGCTTCGGGCCGCTGCAGACAGCCCCACATGAAGGCCAGTCCCCTGGCCTTGCCGCCTATGGGACCTTCACCGATTTTGACGAATTCATTGATTTCGGAATCGTAGGTGTTACGGTCGAAAACGGTAATCACACCCTGCTGCCGCAGCCTTCTGAGTGATCTGACCTTGCTGACGATGTTGTCGCGCATCGCCTCGATCTGGTTTATATCGCCAATGAAATCACGGTGCAGGCTGCGGGCCAGCCGAACTTCTGAGCGGGCCATCATCCAGTTGGAAAAGTGATTTCGTAGGGCGTGATACTGTAGAGACTCGTCAGGAACCAGGCTCAGTTCCCGTTCGAATTCAACGATATTAGAAGCACTGCAGATGGGCGACCCATCGGGCATTCTGAAGACGAAATCACCAAAACCAAGATAGGTGAGAAAGAAACGGTGCAGTTCCCGGTGAATCTCGGGTGACTGTTTGGCGAGAAACACCGCCGGAATTTCTTCTGCCCGCCTCTTGTTCTCCGCTTCCGAGGAAAGCATCAGCAGCGGCAGATCGGGTACTTCCTCCCTGATCAGGGAGAGAAAGCGTTGACCGGCTCGTCCCTCAACCTTTCCGTTCTGGGGAAACCGGGCGTCCGAGATGACGGCAAAGACAAACGGTTTATAAGTTTCGTACAGCTGGAGCGCCTCTTCATAGCTGTGGGCCATCAGGATCTTCGGACGCGCCCTCATGCGCAGAAGACGGTGCCGTTCGTTGATACTCTCATCGAGTACCGCCTGGGTCTGCCTGACCACTTCACGGTAAATGGCCGGCAGAAAGAGTGAGCGGTAATCGGGAGAATCCTCCACGTAGATGATAACCCTCACCATGGCTTTGGCAGTGTCGTTGTCGACGTTGGCATGGTCCTCGACGTTTTTGATAATAGCCATCAGCAGGTCGTCTTCACAGCACCAGAGATAGACATCGTCGATCGACTGCCGATCAAGGTTCGGCGGCAACGGAAAAAGACTTCTTAGATTGTGGGTAAGGAGCACCACTGGCAGGGTGGGGTTGGTCTCTTTGATCTGCCGTCCGAGGTTAAAAGCATTCATTCCGGCCAGATACGGCATAGTGATGACCAAGTCGTATTTCTTGGTCCCCAGGGCAGCGAGCGCCTCTTCACCGGTCGACACCCTGGTCACTTTGGGCGCTTTGCTCAGATTCAGACCGTGATATTCATGGATAAGCCGGGTCGTGATACTGCCGTCTTCTTCCATGATATAAGCATCATAAAGACTTGATACCAATAAGATTTCCTGAACCTTAAAGGGCATCAGTTCATGAAATACCTTGAAGTGGGGGTCGAAGGATGTCGGGAAAAATGTGGGATTTACTACCATTTATTGCGCCCCCAGGTCTTTAGACTGATAGTTTCACGAGTTACGACGAACCACACCGGCCCGCTAACTTCTAACTGGTCCCGTTACTTTAACTTAAAACTGCTGGGCCAAAAAATAAATCATCATTTCATCTCTGACCCTGTTTTCCTATTGCCCCCCATACACCATGTAGGCAAACGGTTGCCACCCGGCCGTCAAGAGAAACAGCAGCACCATTGACATGCTGACCAGTGAGCTCCGGCGTACGAATTGATCGACATGGTGGCTGCCGCTTATCACGCAGCTGATGATCCGCACCGTCGCCGCGCCCAGCCCCGCAAGTACCGCAACGTGCAGAAACAGGTAAAGCGGCAGACCGATCTTCAGGTAAGGATAGTGCAGCAGGTCGAAGGGGCACCTGTGGTGCGGCAGTCCATACACATAGGGACTCACCTGCACGGTAATGACCCCCAGGGCCAGCAGATAGAAGAACGGCCAGGATGATGCCAGCGCTCCCGAGACGATCAGCGCTGCCCGCTTCGGTGATTGGACACTGATCAGCTGTACCAATGATCCGGCCAAAATCAGTGCAGAGATGGTTGCCAGCATGAATACCACTGTGGTTTCCGAGGAGTAATTCAGCAGGCTGTAGCCGCCTGCCTCTGCGTCTCCGAAAATTATCCCGCAACAGCTGGTAACGATTTCCGGCTCCAGATTCACCAGGTAGAGCACCACCAGCAGACCATCGCCGATGAGCAGCGGCAGCATGCCCAGCAATAAGTAACTTTTAAGCCGGGTATAGGGAAAATCCTCTGAACCGATATCGAGCCGATGCACCATGATCCACAGGCTGCCCGCAAATATGGTGATCAGCTTGAAGCCCAGGGCAGGCAGTCCATAGCCGTTTGCAGTCAGAGAACCAGCGGCGCACATGGCCCCTTTGAGCACGGTGGCAAAATAATCGGCGGCGTAGATGAACAGGATGGCCGAAATAATCTGAACCACCAGACCGAACTGGACCAGGGTGGCCACCAGCCAGATCCGCTCTTCCAGTTTGATCTGCAGTTCCGAATCCGAACCGAGGTTCCAATGTTTAAGGAGTCGGAGTGACGTGGCTGCGCCGACAAGCCCGAAAATAATGACCACCGCTGAGCAGGTGATCAGCGCTATAGACCAGGATTCGAGAATCATTGCGGTCCAGGGACGGCAGTAAGCCGGCCGTCGCGCAGATAAAGGCAGCGGTCAACGATCGGATTTCCTGAAACCAGCGGATCGTGAGAGGCTATGATAATTGTTTTTCCGAGGTCTTTAAGTTCCGCCATGATGGACAGGAAATCCTCACTCAGCCTGGTGTCGAGATGGGCCGTCGGCTCGTCGGCAACAATGATGGAAGGATCGTTGATCAGCGCCCTGGCCACCGCCGCCCGCTGAAGTTCACCACCGGAGATTTCTGCAGCCAGAAAATCTCCACGATGACCAATCTCAAGCCTTTTCAAAAGGTCCCAGCCCCGTCTCTTCCGCTCAGCTGGCCTTATGCCCAAGGGCAACAGCGGCAGAGTCACGTTTTCCACTACGCTGAGTTCTGGAATGAGTCGAAAACGCTGGAAAATAAATCCGATGTGCTGCTGTCTGTAGAGCGTCAGAAAACGATCCGGCAGGCGTGCCAGTTTTCTGCCGTCAACCACGGCACTCCCGCTGGTCGGCCCGATAATCCCACCCAGAATCGCCAGCAGGGTCGACTTGCCGGAACCTGAAGGGCCGTGGATGCAGACCGTCTCGTTACTGGTAATGGACAGGTCAACAGTGCGCAGGGCATGCACCTGATTGGGGGCACCGCGATTGTAATATTTCTCCACCGCTGTCAGCTCGATTTTCATCTCAAATCACCGAATCGGGACGGATAGTGGCGCTGTGCCAGGCCGGTATCACAGTGGCAGCCAGATAAGGCAGCACACTGAGCGAAAAGATGATCAGCAGATCAGCAAAGCTGAACACCGGTACCAGCGACAGCGGCGGTTTCACTACAGACCAGCCAAGCAGCACGGGGCGGAAGAGCAGCCCGTTGAAGAACAGCAGGTGGATCCATGCGGCCAGATAGCCTAAACCGAAAGCCGAAATCGAGATTATCACAGATTCCCAGAATCTCAGAGTAATGATATCCTCGGTTTGCCAGCCCAGTACTTTGAGAATAGCTATCTCCTGCTGCTGGGCGGGCGTCAGGCCGCTTGCTTTGTCCCAGGCGAAGATAAAAAAGGCGGCCACGGCCCCAAACAGGCAGGCCAACCCGAAACCGGAGCGCCAGCCGAAAGCGACCCGGTAGGTCTTGCCAATGCGCTCTCTGGTCACCACCCGCACCCCTTTCAAGCGCTCGCCGATGTTGTCGGCAATGTTGTCAATTTCGAGAGGGTTGGCGACATCGACGAGCAGATCAGTTATCTCGTCGGCTTGCAAACCGAACAGATCCCGAGCCGCTTTCAGATCCATGATGATCAGGTCATCGGTGACCATCGAAGTCTCGGCATCGAAGGTTGCCGAGGTGACGAAGGATTTCAGGCTCAGGTCCGGGCGAAAGAGAGAGAACGCTCTTCGATTGCCAAGCCCGAGGTTTTCACGCACGCCGCGTCCAATTACCGCCGGCTCGAAAGCGGCGTCTGTTTTCAGGTTTGGAAGAAAGTCGATTCCCAGGCCGGCCAACTGGGTCTTGTCGCCCAGTTCGGTTACACCGATTACGGTATAATTGGCCCCGTTGTTCTCATCAAAATAGTATCCCCAGACACGGGGCTGCACCGAACGTATGCCGAAAATGAACTCGAGCTCTTTGATGGCTTCTGTGGAAAATCCAACCTGCCGGCCGGCGGACATCTTCTGCACAGTGATATCGGGTACCGTGGTAAGCAACTGGCTGGCTGCATGTTTGAGGCTGGTGGTGGTCATCGAAAAAGAAGCAACCATGAAGATGACCAGGGCGAAGACGAGCACGACGACAAGATTCTTGCCGAGGCGTCTGGTTAATCCGCCAAGCGCGTAATCGGCAATATTGAGCTGCCTGTCCAAGTATCTGGCAGCCATCTAGCGCTCCGGAATCCAGAATGAGCCGGTGGGAAAATGTTCTATACTGCCCGGGTGGTCCATGAACGGCGCCAGCCGGTCCGAAACGGCCAGGTGTCTGATATAGCGGGCATCGGTGGCGATGCAGAGATCACTCAGCCCGAATATTTCGACGGCTTTGACCATTTTGATGCGGGCCTCTTCAGAGTCGGCCAACTGCTGGTGCGCCGCAGCGATCAGCCCGACCTGGATAGAGACGCAGAAGGCCAGCAGAAGAAGAAATTTGACAGACAACCGCATCTCAGTTGGCCTGCTTCATCACCTTCTTTTTCTTCATTTTCATCATGTGCTTCTTTTTCATCTCCATGATTTGCGCTGCACCGATCTCATCGAAGCGTAGAATGGTTGTGCCCTGGTGGTCTTTTTTAAAATTTTCCGCCTCCTGGAGGGTGGAAAAGGGAATCAGTTCATCGCCCATAGGGCCCAGCACATCGCTGCCAACCACATAAAATGCCGTGCGTCCGTTTATGTAGTCGAGGGTATAATAGTTACGGACCCAGATCTCGGCCTGAGTCAGCTCCATGTCGCCACCGTAGAGGGCATAGTTGAAATAGTAGGCCATCATGTCCTTGACCCCGTCAAAGACCAGCGGTGTTTCGTTCTCATTTACTATCTGGGTGAGCCATTGATCATATTTGGCTACGAACATACCGCACACCGGACACTTTTCATTCGCATCGATCTCCTGCAGTGGCTCCGAGACAGCAGTCCCAAATATGAGAAGAACCTTCAGACAACAGAGTACAGCACCCCATTTAAGTTTCATCTCCCTCTCCTGGTCAATCAATTAAGGTAAGTAGGGGCCGAGCAATTCCTGGAGTTCGGCCTCTCCGACACCGCCTAGAACGGCGGTGATTATCTTCTGATCCGGGCTGATAAATATGGTCTGAGGAACCAGACTCACCTGGTAATCCCGGGCCATCGTACCATCTTTATCTAGCGCCACGGGAAAGCCGATGTCAAGCTCTTCGATATATGCCTTTACCCGCTCGATTGTCTCGTTGGCGGTGGCCACGTAAAGAACCTTGAGTCCCTGCTCCCGGTATGTGTCGAAGTAGCTGTTGATAATCGGCGAATCGGCTCGACAGTATTTACACTCGGTATCCCAGAATCTCAAAATCATGGGAGACCCTTGCCAGTTATCAGAAGTGATAGCCTGGCCCTGAAGATCAACAATGGAGAATGCCGGTGCCCGATCGCCAATTTTCAACCGGCTGGATTCGTCACCGCTGCAGGCTGCAACCAGCAGCGTGAAAAAGCACGCCAGAACGAACCACATAGCTTGACGACGGGCGGCTGTGGCGATGAAAATGCTCGTTGGGATAATGTACATTGCTGGAGTCCTTTCAATTCAACTAAAAATTGTAATTACCCCCATCTGCTTTTACAAGCATTCTCCTTGCTTATCACCTCATCTTTGCAGGTCTGGCGAGTTTGGATAAGAGCATTGGAAAAGGACGATAATTGTTGTACTTAACTACGCTCAATGCTACAATGTGTTATAGGTAAGAAGTATTATTTTTTAAGCAATAACGATCCATCATGGAAAAAAACGAATTCACCACGATCAGGAAAAAGCTGGCCAAGACGCAGAAAGAACTCTCTGAACTGCTCGGCACCTCACTAAAAGCGGTAAGCAGCTACGAGCAGGGATGGCGCAACATTCCTGTTCACGTGGAACGCCAGCTGCTTTTTCTACTTGCCCAGAAAAACAACACGGGCAAGTACGTCTGCTGGGATATTCGTCAATGTTCCGAAGAAGTCAAGCAATCCTGCCCGGCCTGGGAGTTCAATGCCGGCCATCTCTGTTGGTTCATCAGCGGTACTGTCTGCAATAACGACGTCAAGAAAAATTGGGCAGAGAAGATCGCAGTCTGCCGGAAATGTCCTGTTTTCAAGGCCCAGATGGACCTCTAGAACCGAGCTCTTCAGGATAATTGACATTTTGCCAGCTGGCGGCCAGATCGTCAGGTATCCACGGTTGGCTGGTCAGCTCATTGTCTACCAATTCTCTTGCTCTACTTCCTCCCGACGCGATCAAATTTTCAATCAGCGGTCCACTTCGATAGTCGTACCAGGCCAGCAGCGGTTCGCTTCTGCCGGTGGACGGGTTCTTAGCTATTATCGCCCGATATCTTCCCGTTCTCTGATTCAGCAGCCAGGCAATCGCAGGCGCCTGGAGTTTCGGCAGATCACATGCCAGAACGAGCCATGAACTGAAGGGCCGCTTCCTTATCAAAGCTCCTATGCCGGCCAAAGGACCCTGCACACCCGGCAAATCGTCAACCCGTGGTGTGTCGCGCAGAACAGGGGGAATTTCACCTGCTCCGGAGATGAACAGCTCGTCCACGAACGGGCGCAGCGTTGTCAGCGAACGTTCGAGCCAAGTTTCTCCGCTGGGATGGTGAATCAAATGTTTGGGACGTCCCATCCGAGAGCTTTTACCGCCTATCAGCACGGCGCCTGCTTGCGGCACTGTGGATTCACAATGGTCGAGCCAGCGCTTGATTGCAGCAGCACAGGAATGAAGGTCCATGCGTGATTGGCACATAAAAGAACTATTTGTGGTCTGGCTGCCGGATGATCGTGTCGGCGAAGACAGCAGGATTGATGAACGCAGAGTCGGGGCTCCGCTGACCAGCAGCAGATCGGCGCGGGTCAGATGGGTGATCACACCCCGTGCTTTGGCGGAAGAAAGATTTTCGATCCGGGAAACAACAATTCCATCTGCCTCGAGTATCCCCAGGAGCTTACCGATGAGCTCGGCCTGTTGGTAATTTTCAGCTGGTGAGAGCGCCAGTACCGGCAGATGATCGGGAAAAGTCAGCATAAGTGCGTCTACCCCGAACAGAAAAAGGATTCCTGCCCCGGCGGCAGTACTCCCCGTCGTCGCCCTTCGTCGATGAACAGCTCCACTGCCCGTCGCCCCTCGTCGCCGAGGTCAAGTGAGAATTCATTCACATAGAGCCCGATGTGCTGATCGATTACCGTATCCTCTGTTTCCTGAGCATACTGTTTGATAAAGAAATAGCATTTCTCGGGGTGAGCCCGGGCCCACCGAAGACTGTCTGCAACTCTTCGATCGATTTCCTCTCTCTGGGCCGAATCCAATTCTCTTTTAACACCAATACAGCCGAGCGGCAGCGGCGCATCGAAGGATTCTTCCCACCACTGCCCTAAATCCTGCAGGCAGATCAGGCCTGCCTTGGCGTAAGTGAAACGGCTTTCATGAATGATCACCCCGGCATCGACCGCGCCCAAGGCCACCGCATCGATAATCTGCTCGAATCGCATCTCTACGAGATTGGTGCTTTCAGGTGCGAACATCCTGAACAGCAGAGCAGCTGTCGTGTAGGTTCCGGGTATGGCGATTTTCTTGTCGGCAAGTTTTTGAATCGGCAGCGCTTCTCTGCCGATCAGCAGAGGACCGCACCCCCGCCCCAACGCACTGCCCGAATTGAGTATGCAATAGGAGTCGAGTAGATGGGCGACGGCATGGAAGGAGAGCTTGGTGACCTCGAGCCGACCTTCAAAGGCCCACAAATTCAAGGTCTCCACGTCTTCGAGGTATGGGTGCTGGAAAAACGGTTGCTGCTGATTTTGTGCCTCCTCAACCAGCCTGCAGAAGATAAATGTATCATTGGGGCATGGCGAAAAACCCAGGGATAAAGGCGCTTGGGGAATCATCTTACTTCCTGAAGTCTTTTTATTATGAGCGTCGCGGCCTGGGCAGCCCTGGCGGCTGCTTCGGCGATCGGCCACACCTCTTCGGTGCGGTCCTCGACCTGGTTGGAGATGGCTCGAACCTCCACCAGCGGCAGATGGAACAGTTCACACACTCGAGCCACGGCTGCCCCTTCCATGTTTTCACAGATCGCCCCATAGCGGTCGGCGAAACGGTCGCCACGGACTCTGAAGCCGCTGGCACCGTTGACCGTCACAAATGTACCCACGGTCGAATCGATTGTTTCGGCAGATAACGCCGATCTTGCTGTGGCGAGCAGGTGTGGGTCGAGTTCAAACACCGATTGAGCTGGAAAGTCATCCTGAGCAAACGGTTCGACCCTGTCACCGTAACAGACGCCGAAATCCCCTAGAATTTCGCGTTCGGCCAGACAGAGATCAATGAGTTCAAGCTGCCGATTCGGTCCTGAATAATAGGCACCGCCAATGCCGAAATTGACAACGGTTCTGATTTTCGTATGGTGTCTCTCAAGAAAACGGCTCAGGGTGATACCCGACTCCATCGGCCCGACCCCTGAGACAAGACGGTGCACCTGATTTGCGGTGGACTGGTCGATGCACCGGTAGGCATCCATTTCAGTTTGAGTTGCGGCGACCACGAGATGCATGGTATGACATCCGACCTCTGAATATTTTAAAAGTACGCGTAGCAGTTCTCTATTTTGTAATTAACCATCACTTACTATGCAAGATGATTTAAAGCTGGCGGCTTACCATTACGATCTGCCCGAAAAAAATATTGCCCAGTTTCCGGCCGATAAAAGAGATCATTCCCGGCTGCTGGCTCTCAACCGGCGCACAGGGGTGATTGAACACCTCCATTTTCATCAGATTACCGGTTTGTTCAATCCAGGCGACCTGCTGGTCCTCAACGATACCAGAGTCTTCCCGGCCCGTCTCCACGGCAGGAAAGAAAGTGGCGGCAGAGTAGAGGTGTTCCTGCTGGGCTATCCTGTCTCCGTGGGGTTAGCTGCGGCCGATAGCCGCTCCACGCACTTTCGCTGTGAGGCCCTTATCAAATCATCGCGTCCTCCCAAAGAGGGATCAGTCATCCAGATCACTCCACAGGGTTCCTGTGTAATGCTTGAAGACCGCGCCAGGGGCAGGTGGTTGGTCGAACTGATCGCCAACCCGCCTGCCAGCCTCGAGAGTTTGCTCGACGCCAGCGGAGAAGTGCCGCTTCCCCCTTACATCAAGCGCGAAGCAGGCAGCGCGGATAGTGACAGACAAAGGTATCAGACCGTCTATGCAAATCAACCCGGTGCAATCGCGGCTCCGACCGCGGGACTGCATTTTACCAAGGATTTGATCGCAAAACTCGAGGCAGAGGGTGTGCGTACCGCCCCCGTCACTCTACACGTGGGTTACGGCACCTTTGCCCCGGTGCAGGAAAACGACATCTCCAAGCATCGTATCCACCGGGAGTATATCGAGATATCAGAATCTACCGTGGAAATGGTCAACAAAACCAAAGACGCAGGAGCAAAAATATGGGCGGTGGGCACGACCACGGTCAGGGCGCTGGAATCGAGCGTCGATCAGGACCAGCGGCTCCTTCCGGTAAGGGACTGGTGTGATCTCTACATCACCCCCGGGTTCACTTTTCGGGTGATCGACAACTTGATCACCAACTTTCATCTGCCGGAATCTTCGCTGCTCTTTCTGGTTGCCGCTCTGTGCGGCAGGGAGACGCTTCTGGCCAGTTACCGGGAGGCTATCGCCCGCGATTATCGCTTTTACAGCTACGGGGATGCAATGGTTATAATAGACTGATCCGATCTGCCGCAGACAGACCGGATCAGTAAAACGGTCAATTTGTTGGGTAGTGGGAAGACTATTTTCCGGTAGCCGCTGCCGGACAACCTTCGCAGCCGGCGCCAGCCTGTCCCGTCTGACAAGGGGGTGCCGCAGGTGTGGACTTTTCTTTATTGTCTTTGCCGTTACCGGCTGACGTATAACCATCGGCGTACCAGCCGCCGCCCTTCAACTGAAATGAAGACATCGACATCAATTTTTTAACCGGCCCCCGACATTCGGGGCAACAGGCCAAAGGCGGGTCGGAGATCTTCTGTTGAATTTCAATTACGCTCTGACAATCTGTGCATTCATACTCATATAACGGCATCGTACTTCTCCAACTTTTCGTACAACAACAATAGATCCATAAGAATGGATGTTTTCCCAGGATTTTTCGAGCGCAAATCTAATTCCTGTTGTCCGATCTGTCAATATGCTGCGACCCGAATTAGCCAACAAAGATGATGTCACTCTGATCTTTGATTAACAATGTGGACAATTACAGGCTGGCCAGTTCACCTGCAGTGCGCCTCTCATTCAGTTTGCACCAGGGGCTCCGAGATCCGCTCCTCTCTGCCGAGCAGACCTCTCAAGTCCTCCATCATCAAATATAGACAGGGCATGAGAACCAGGGTTATCACCGTTGCAAAGGCAATGCCGAATCCCAGGGAAATGGCCATGGGGATCATGAATCGCGCCTGCCTCGAGCTCTCAAAAATCATCGGCGCCAGACCGCAGAAGGTGGTGAAAGTGGTGAGCACCACTGGTCTGAATCTGCGGACACCGGCAGCAGATACCGCAACCGTCGACGACAGCCCCTTGAGCCGCTGTTTGTTGGCATAATCGATGAGCACCAGGGAGTCGTTGATGACGATGCCAGACAGCGCCACGATACCCATCAGGCTCATGAGACTGAGGTTGTAGCCCATGATCAGATGACCGAAAACTGAACCGATGATGCCGAAAGGGATGGCCGCCATGACAATGAGCGGCTGAAGATAGGAGCGAAACGGTATGGCGAGCAGGAAATAGATGCCCCCGAGAGCAAAGAGAAAATTTTTTAACAGGTCGCTGACGCTCTCTTTGCGCGACGCCTGGCGACCCTTGTAATCATAGGATAGTCCCGGGTACTGTCTGGCAAGCTGGGGCAGAACATCGGCGTTGAGACCGGCCATGATGGTCGAAGTGGCTCCTATTGGGTCGACGTTAGCTGTAACCATCGCCGTGCGCTTGGAGTCCCGCCGCTTGATGCTGGTATAGCCCCTGCCTTTATTTATGGTGGCTATATCGCTCAAAGGCACAAAGGTCTGTCCCGGAGTGGCGACCATGAAATTTTCTATGTCATACTCGCTGAGACGCTGTTCCTCCGGCAGCCTTACCCTCACGGTCACCTCGTTGCTGCCCCTCTGCTGGCGCAGGGCGATGGCGCCCTGGAAGGCGCTGCGAACTTGCCGTCCAACCTCCGTGGCAGTCAGCCCGAGACTCTCGCCGCGTTCGTTAACGACAAAATCGTACTGGGTTTTGCCGGCTGCATAGCCGCTGTCGACGTCCTTTACACCAGAGTAGAATTCCAACTGCTCAGCCAGGCTGAGACTGGCCTGATCGAGCACCTCGATGTCCCGATGACTCAATTCGATGGACAAACCGGCCCCACTGCCCGGACCTCCCCGGTCCGATTCGTAGCGCAGTGACTGCAGGCCGACCATGGGGCCCACCTCCTGCCGCCACATCTTGGTGACGTCCCGGGTACTGAACTGGCGCACATCGGGGGACGTCAGATAGGCGTTTATCTGCACGGAATTATTTGATATGGATGAGGTAATCCCCTCGAGCAATTCATCGCCACCGTTATCCTCGGCCACATTCTCGATACCCGCCGCAAGCTGGTCACGCACCCTGATCATTTCAGATACGGGGCTGCCGATGGGCAACACGGCGGTAACCACCGCACGGTCGGATTCAACCCTGGGCATCAGGATCATGGCAATTCTGCCACTGAAAACATAGCCGGCGGTACCGAGTAAAACGGCAATGAGGCAGGCGACCGTAATAAAACGATAGCGCAGAAACCAGCCCAGTGACGGCTCATAAATCCGGCGCACATACCAGTTCAAGATGGAGCTGAAAAACCGTTGCCATTTGTTGGCAATGCGGACCAGCAGATTGCCGTTGCTTTCTTTCGAGTGCGCCAGGTGAGCAGGCAGGATGAGCAGTGATTCAAGCCAGGATATCAGAAAGACTGTAATGACCACCAGCGGGATAACCCGCCACACTTTTCCCATGACCCCCGGGACAAAATAGAGGGGGAGGAAGGCCGCAACATTGGTGAGGATGGAAAAACTGATCGGCATGGCCACGTCCCGCGCACCCCTGATGGCGGCTTCCACCCGGTTGTGACCCCGCTGCCTGTATTCGTAAATATTTTCCCCAGCAATGATGGCGTCATCGACGACGATGCCCAGGGAGATGATAAAGGCGAACATCGAGATCATGTTGATCGAGACATCGAAGATCGGCAGCCAAAGTAACCCCCCGAGAAAGGAAATGGGGATCCCCATGGTGACCCAGAAGGCCAGCCTCAACTCGAGAAACGAACCCAGCACAAGGAGAACGAGGAGGAGGCCGAGGAAGGCATTCTTCAACAGTAGCTCCAGGCGCTGTTTGTATATTTTCGAACTGTCGCTGCTGAAGCTGTAGCTGACTGCAGGCGGCAGGGTATGGGCGATTTCGGTCATCGCCGCCCGGGCAGCCATGGATACACCAATGGGCGTTTCCTTGCCGATCCGGTAGACCTTCAACAAAATGGATCGCTGTTTGTCGTAGGTGTTCAGTCGATTGCTGTCTTCAAACCCCTCTTTGACGACACCGATATCCTCCAGATACAAGGTCGAGCCGTCACTGTTCAGGATCACAGGTATCCTGCTGAACTCGTCTGCCCAGCTTTTGCGGTTCATCACCCGCAATAGAATTTCGCCGCCTGCTGTCTCGATTTTGCCCCCGGCCACATCGACCGATTTTTCGCGCAGTATCCGGGCCACCTGATCGAGCGTCAAGTTGTACCGCCGCAACGTTTCCATCGGAATCTCGACGGTCAGTTCGTAATCCCGGACACCGCTCAGTTCCACCTGGCTGATTCCTTTATCGAGCAGCAGCTGATCCCTTACCTGCTCAGCGACACGCCGCAATTCCCGCTCGGATACGTTGCCGTAGAGATTGAGTCGCAGCACCTGGCGCTTGCGTGAAACCAGAGTGACGCTTGGGTCTTCTGCATCGACGGGAAATGTTTCGATGCGGTCAACGGCCTGTTCGATGTCGGCGAGCACCTTCTGACCGGAGGCGTCTTCACGGAGCTCTGCTCGCAAGGATCCGCCTCCTTCCGAAGCAGTGGCGGTGATCTCATCCACTCCCTCGATCCCCTGGACGGCCTGCTCCAGAGCCAGCACCACACTCTGCTCAACCTCTTCGGGCGAAGCGCCCGGATAGGCGACATTTACGGCGATCAGGTCGAGTTCAAACTCGGGAAACACCTCCTGCTTGATGGTGGTGGAAACCAGAAACCCGCCCAGGAGCAGGACGATCATCAGCAGGTTCGGGGTGACCCTATTGTGCACCATCCATGCTATAATACCTTTACTGTCGGGCATGGACTTCACCCTCCTTCTGGGCGCCCCGATCATTCTGGACTGCGGTTTCTCCTGAAGGTGCTGGGTTGGCCCGCGATTTTCCATCCTGCGGACCGCGCCTACCCGGACCGGGCGTACTGCCCTCGAGTCGCACTTTCATGCCTGCCACCGGGGTCGGGATAGTGGAGACGATGAGCTTTTCTCCCTCGGTGACTTCATCTTTAAGAAGTATGGTCAAAGGACCCTTGAAAATCGGAGAAACAGGGCGGATCTCCAGGGTCGAGTCAGGGCTTAGCAGCCAGATGGTGCTGTTGTCGCGCAGGTGTGCTCGTTTCAACGGATAGACACCATCCAGCGTTCTTCCTTCAATTTCGACGCGCACATAGGAGCCCAGAAACAGCTTTGACCTTCCCTGGTTTTCCGGCAAGAGGCTGAGCGGATCATCGACAGCGACGATCACCTTCGCCATCCGCCCCCCCTCTTCGAGGTCGGCCGCCAACCTTACCACCCTGCCGCTGCGGTAATTTTCCGGAACACCGCCAGTCCTGGCATAGATGCGTACGACGGATCCCCCCTCGGGATTCAGTCTGTCAGGAAAGGTGATCCAGTCCAGTTTATCCACCGGTACCCCGACCTGAACCCAGAAGGAATCGGTACCGATCAGGCGGGCAACCGGGGTTGATTCGGTTACCCGAGAACCCAACTCGACCGACTTTGAGCGGACCACAGAGTCAAAAGGCGCCTTCAAGGTCGTTCGCTCGAGCTCCAGCGCCGCCTCGTCCAGTTTTGAGCGGCTTGACTTAAGGGCCGCCTCCTTCTGTCTGAGCTGCGGTAATCTCAGCATCAGCGCTTTTTCCTCTTCAAGCGCCTCCTCGCCGAGCATTTCGAACTCTTTTTGGGCAACCCGCTGGTTGCCCATCTCCAGAACCAAGTCCGCCTCGGCTCTTGCTACTTCGCTCTCCAGTTGGTCGACCCGAAGCTGATAATCGGCTGGATCGATCTTCAGGATAATCTGCCCCTTGGCCAGCACCCCTCCGGGTACCACCTCCTCGTCCAAGTAGACAATGTCTCCGCCGACCCTTGATTTCAGATCCATTTCACGGGCTGCGATGACGCTGCCCATGCCGGTGACGACGGTCTGTTCCGAGTTGAACTGTATCGTTTCGGCCTGCACCAGAGTCTCGAATACCGGTCTCTGACGAGGCACCGCCTTGGGTGAGGTCTTCATGAAGTGGCTGGTCACGAACACCCCTGCCGCGAGAATGACAAGGGGAACCAGTACGGACACCAAAACGGTGCGCACTACGCCCTTTCGTCCAGGCGGGACTGGTTCTGAGTGATTCGGATTCATACGACTGACCTTAATCCTCCTGATCGGAAATTCCATAGCTAATTTGACCGGCAGCAAGCGTCATTTCCGGCAGATCTATCCTGCCTCCCAGTGAGCGATACAAGCCGATACGAAAATCGATCAACTCCTGCCTGGCACGCAGCAGTTCGGTCTGCAGTCCCTGAAACGACAGCAGGGCCGTGAGTACGCGCTGATAATCCTGGGCCCCCTGGCGATAACGGTCGCCGACCCTTTCCACCGTGGCTTGGGCCAGGTCGAGACGTATTTTCAGATTCTCTATCAATTGTTTCTGCTCTTGCTCGAGAATCAACGCGGTTTCCACCTCGCTGATAGCCTCGAGCACCGTCTGACCATATTGGTGAAAACTTTCGCTAGCGACGGCCTGGGTTCTGTCAACCTCGGCCTGTCTGAAGCCACCGTCGAAAATAGGACCAACCAGATTTGCGGCCAGGCTGGTGATCCAATTGTTGAAGATGTCGCTGGCCTGTTCACCCCCGGTCGAGACATCTGCCGACAGACTCAAAGTGGGAAATTTGTTGGCCACCGCTTCGGCAACACGCTGGTCCGAGGCCAGCAATGCGAGATAGGCGCTCTGGATGTCAGGCCTCTTGGCAAGCAGTTCGACAGGCAGTCCTGTTGTGGGCAGCGGCGGCAGTTCAACCAGATTGTTCGGTCTGGGCAGACTGGTGCTGCCCGGCATTACCCCGAGAAGAATCGCGAGCCGCTGCTCGAGGTTAAAAAGGCGAACCTTGAGGACTATCAGTTCGCCATTGTTGCCTTCGATGAGCTGCTTCTGCTGCATGACATCGGCGACCCCGACCTGGCCGGCCCTGAACTGGGCAGTAATGATTTCCAGAATTTTCTCGTTGAGCAAGCGCTGCTCGAGCACCAGTTCCTGTTCTTTTATGATTTCCGCTATCTGATACCAGATACTGCCGATCTCAGACGTAATGGTGATGGCAACTGTCTGCAAATCGGCCTCCCGCGTTTCTGCATCGAGCACTGCCGCTTCTGTGCGAGACCGTACCCGGCCCCAGAGGTCAACCTCGTAGGACGCAGCCAGCCCAAGGGTCAGGTTTGTCGTGCTGTCGGTTTCCTCCCTGGTCGTCCAGGTCTCCCTCGCCAGTCCTCGGCCGTCGAGCTCGGGGTATTTGGCGGCTCCAACTCTTCTGGCCACGGCTTCGGCCTGCATCAGCCGGTCGTGGGCGGCCAGCAGATCGAGATTACCGGCCAGAGCCGTATCTATGGCCCGGGTCAATCCCGCATCGTTGAATGTCAGCCACCAGTCCGGCAGCAGAGTCTCCTCACCCTGCTGCGAAAATTGAGCGGGCAAATCCGGTGGTTTCGGATCTCTTTGTGCCACCTGTACACACGATGAGAGCATGATGATAAGAGCAAATAAAATTATCTGATTGAGGCGCCAATTCATGTAAGTGATTTCATCCTTATGTTCCCATGCAGGCTGAACAGATAGCTTGCTAATTTCCTGATCTGTTCTTGCACATTCTGGGCCGGTCTCTATTATGTGTGATAACATTGTAAAACCGATCCTGATTTTTGCAGTCAGCCTCTATAGGCTTGGTCTTTGCAGTCTTTGGGGGCGGGTAATTTTTAGCCATTATTCCAGGACGCTGAGTGTTTTTTACCCAGATGCCCAAGAAGCGCGTCACTAGTAGTCGAAGTTGACACGATTTACGCTCGCTTGTTGTTCATTGAAGTTTCTGGTATAGATGACCAGCTTGAATTTAGAGACATCCAGCCAATTACCGATATGCAATTATTGAGATCCTACCGCTGCTTTAATGGTTTAGCTGTCGGCCTTGTTGTTTCCCTGCTGGCTTTCATAGGAGAAACAAGGGCCCAGGATCCGGAACAACTTGCCGCCGAACTCCAGGATACTTACGAGGCAGTTAACAGCATGAGCTTTTCCTTTTCCCAGACCACCAGCGGCCCCATGACCGGCCGGCCCAAATCCGGTAAAGGAAACGGCCTCTATGCCAGAACGGCTGACAAGCCGCTGATGCGCTGGAACTATCTGACACCTGACCCTCAGGTGATTATCAGCGACGGTAAAACGATCTCGATGTATTTTGAAAAACTCAATCAGTTGATCTTCTCCGAGGTTGATGAAGCCCAGACCGATATCCTGTTATCATTCTTCGCCGCCTCTGAGCCGCTGGACCGCCATTTTACCATTTTACCTCCTTTCCTGGAAACAGATATATCCGCGGAAGAACTGCCCGAGATGCAGAGCCTGCGGCTTGAACCGCTGGACAAAAATTCGCAGATCAAAAACATTCATCTGTGGATAGGTGAAAATTCGATTATCAGGCGTATTGAACTGCTCGATCACTTCGACACCAGAACCACCATCAACCTCTCAAACATTACCATCAACCCGCTTGAAACCGCCAATCAGCAGGAACTCGAAAAGCTGTTCACCTTCGTCCCGCCCGAGGGAACCGAGATAATCAGGCAATAAGCAGAGCATAAAACAGTCTTGCCGCACATTATTCAACTAAGGATTTAAGATGGAACACGACAACGACAGCTTCGAATCACTTTTCAGCCAGAGTGAAGAAAAAACCCTGAGGAAACTCTCTCCAGGTGAAAAAATCAAGGCAACAGTAGTTGGCATCGACAAAGAAACAGTCTTCCTCGACGTGGGCACCAAGAGCGAGGGGATCGTCGAGGCATCGGAATTCACCGACGAGCACGGCGAGTTATCGATCTCCCCCGGAGATCAGGTTGAGGTCTACTGTCTTAAATCAGGTCCCGGCGGCCAGATCTTTACCGCCAAACTCGGGTCAGGGGCGAGCAGCGCCCACCTAGAAGAAGCCTATCACAGCTCCGTCCCGGTGGAGGGGTTCGTCAAGGCAGAGATTAAAGGCGGTTTCGAAATCACCCTTTCGGGCAACGCCAGGGGATTCTGCCCATACTCACAGATGGGGTTGCGGCGAGTTGAAAATGCTGCTGAAACCTACCTCGAGACCCACATGAGCTTTCTGATCACCAAATTCGAGGCAGGGGGCAGAAACATCGTCCTTTCGGCCAGGCTACTGCAGGAAGAAGAACGGAGAGTGAAAAAAGAGGAGCTGCAGGAAGTTCTGGAAGAGGGCCAAACCATCGAGGGGTCCATTTCAGCCATCAGGCCCTTCGGCCTGTTTGTCGATATTGGTGGAATCGATGGACTGGTTCCCATATCCGAAGTTGGCTGGAGTCGGGTCGATAACCTCGAGGAAACCTATCAGATCGGCCAGCAGGTTCAGGCCGTCATCAAGGGACTGGATTGGGAAAATGACCGAATTAACCTGTCCATCAAGGAAACACTCGAGGATCCCTGGGATGCGGCGGTTAAAAACCTCTCGGAGGGTAAGGCCTATGTCGGCACCATTGCCCGGCTTGCCCAGTTCGGCGCCTTTGTGACCCTGGCACCCGGCGTCGACGGTCTCGTCCATATCTCCAAGCTCGGCGCAGGAAGAAGAATCAACCACCCGAAGGAGGTGGTCGAGGCCGGTCAGAACCTCGAAGTAGTAATAGAAACCATTGAC
This sequence comes from Desulfofustis sp., assembly GCA_013042475.1. Classification (GTDB taxonomy): domain Bacteria; phylum Desulfobacterota; class Desulfobulbia; order Desulfobulbales; family Desulfocapsaceae; genus JABDQA01. The sequence continues at coordinate 10,246 of JABDQA010000006.1, read as the reverse complement.
ACCGCCTCCCGGCGGATCAGCCTGGTTCCCTCAGATTACGTGTCAGTTGAGGACGAGGAAGAAAAGGAGCGGCGTGAGTTTCAGGACTACCGGGCAAGTTCCAGAAAAGATAAGCGCGATGCTGGGGTGGGCAGCTTCGGAGCATTGCTGAAAGCTAAACTGGAGGAAAAGAAGTAGTCGAGCCTCAGCTGAGCGACTGTCGCACCATCTCGAAAAGGATCACCGCCGCGGCCACCGAACTGTTCAGACTGTCGAGTTCACCCACCATCGGTATGGAGACAAGCACGTCGCAATGACGCTTCACCAGCGGCCGCAATCCACTTCCTTCATTGCCCACCACCAGGCAGACGGGAACTTTGAAATCGGTCTCGTAAATTGAGACGGCCCGTTCATCATTGACCGCACCGAAAATCCAGCCTCCGCATTCTTTCACCCGCTTCAGAGCCTCGGCCAGATTGGTCACCTGGCTGATCCGCACCTTGGTGATCGCTCCCGCTGAAGCCTTGGCAGCGGTGCCTGAAAGAGGGGCCGAACGATCCCGGGGCACTATCAGATGGGTTACCCCTGCGGCATGGGCCGAGCGAATGATTGCACCAAGATTGTGGGGATCCTGGATGGAATCGCAAGCCATGAGCCGGGGCGTCTCCCCCTTTTCTATGGCCGTTTTAAAATAGGCGAGCAGATCATCGAAGGGCAGCAGCGGCATCGGCGCGCCTTTGGCCACTACGCCCTGATGATTTACCGGCTCGGGGCTGCCGCCAATCTTTATCTTATCGACAAACAGACATTTGATTTTGAAAGTGCGGGCCGCATCGATGATCTCCTGTATCCCCCTGCTCTGTTTATCCTTCTGAATGCAGAGCTCGGCAATTCTCCGGGGCTGGGAGTGCAGGACTTCAAGCACTGGATGGATTCCCCAGATCAGGTCGTCACCATAACGAATCCTGTGCTCCCTGCCCGCCGGTTCATGTCTGCTGCGTCCCATGGCTCAGAGCGATATCCTGTGGGACACTCCGTGCAGGTTTCTTCTGCCTTCGGCACGCTGGGCATAGATGATCGCACAGAGCATGGTCACTGCGTCTTCGAGCTGATCGTTGACTACCAGGTAGCGATATTTGGAGCTCTGCTCCATTTCCTCGGCACTGTTGGCCAGCCGGGTGGCGATGGATTGTTCATCTTCAGTACCCCGGCGTCGCAGCCTCGCTTCAAGCTCCGTGGCGTCGGGTGGGGCGATGAAGACATCAATATAGTCGATCCGATGTTGCTGCCGGATTATCTCGGCCCCCTGCACATCGATGTCGAGAATCACATCGAAGCCGTGCCGGAGTTTCTCTTCCACAGGTTCCACTGCGGTTCCATAATAGTTATCATGGACCATGGCCCACTCGAGGAAAGCGTTTTCAGCGATCATCCTTTCAAATGTCTGACGATTCACGAAATGGTAGTCGCGTCCCTCCTGTTCGCCGTTACGCGATGGTCTGGTGGTATGGGAAACGGAGAATTCGAGTTGTTTCACCTGGTCGATGACCCGTTTCAGAATAGATGTTTTTCCGGTTCCCGACGGGGCCGAGACTATCAAGAGATTGCCGTTCACCTGGGTTAACTCTCCTCCTCTTTCGCCCCATCCCGATGTTCTGCAAGATGGTAGCCACCCTGGAGCGCCGCCAGCCGCTGTCCAATCGTGTCGGGCTGCACGGAGGAAAGGATGACATGGTTTGAATCAGTGACAATTATCGACCTGGTCCGTCTGCCCTCGGTCACATCTATGAGGCGCTGGGAGTTTTTGGCCAGTTCCTTGAGCTTTCTTGCCGGCGCCGAGCCGGTGTTGATTACTGCCACGACACGCTCAACCATAACGGTGTTGCCGTAACCAATATTGAGTAGCTGCATCCTCTATTTACCGTCCGGGTTCGAGATTGTTTATTACTCGATATTCTGTACCTGCTCGCGCATTTTTTCAAGTTCGCTCTTTAGAGCGACCGTTTTATGGGCGTTCTCGGCATCGTTGATTTTCGAAGCGATGGTGTTCACCTCGCGCAGAAATTCCTGGATGAGAAAATCGAGTTTGCGACCTACCTGTTCGGTGCTTTCAAGCAGGTCCTGCATCTGACCGATGTGGCTGCGCAGCCTGACCATTTCTTCGGTGACGTCCGATTTATCGACGATGACTGCCACTTCCTGGGCCAGCCTGATCGGATCAAGATCAATGGCACCAAGTAGTTTCTCGAGTCTCTCCTTGAGGCTGTTCTCACGGTCGGCGATGATGCGCGAAATATTCTCTTCAATTGAGTCTAGCAGGCCAATGAACACGTGTAGACGCTCACCAAGATCCTCAGCCAAAGCCGCCCCTTCTCGAGTCCGCATTTCCAGACACTGACCGAATCCGTCGTCGAGAGCTCTGTCCAGCAGCGGCCATATTTCTTCCAGATCTTCAAGCTGCTGCTCTCGGGTCAGGACATCTGGCAGGTTGATCAGCATGGCCAGATCGGGACTGGTGTCAATGCCCAACTCATCGGCCAGTTCAGCCAGGCGATCCCTGTAGATCCGGGCCAGATTTTTATCGACTCCGACTTTTACTAGATCTGAGAAGTCCCCGGAAACGCTGACGACCAGGTCGACCCGGCCGCGCGTATGGAAACCGGCTATCTTTTTTCTGATCTGGTCTTCGAGGGCGGCATAATTACGCGGCAGTTTAATCTTGGCATCAAGAAAACGGTTGTTGACACTTTTAATCTCAACAGTCCAGATTCTGCCGTGGTGCTCGATTTCGGCTCTTCCATAGCCGGTCATGCTCTTTAATGCCATCGCCTCACCTGTCTGAGCCCCTGAAATGGTTCTCTGCCAAATAAAAAGGACGATGTCCAGGCTACAGCCCGGCATCGTCCCCAGATCATCTTAGTTGCGGCTTAATTGACAGCCATTGCCGCATCGAGTTCTTTGACAAGCTGATCGGTGATATCCACCCCATCACTGAAATAGATGACACCAGCTTTGGAGTCGAGAATGAGGGTGTAGCCATTGTTTTTGCCATAGGTATCTACCACCCCTTCGAGCGCCTTTAGAATCGGTGCCAGCTCTTTATCCTGCAGAGTTTTCAATTCAAACCGGGCATCTTCTGATTTTTCCTGAAGCTCCCGCCGTTTTTTCTGAAATTCTCTCACCTTCAATTGTTTTGTTTCTTCGCTCCAGGCAGAACTCTTCTTCTCTATTTCACCCTGCATGTCCACCAATTCCTGTTCCTCGGCCTTGAACTTGGACTGCAGATCCTGCATCTTCTGGTCGAATTTTTCCTTGGCTGCTTTACCGGAAACCGAATTGACCAGAACTTTCTGGACGTTCATAACGCCCACTCTCATTTCAGCTGCAACTGTCGAGTCAACTGGGACCAGCGAGAAAAAGAGAAAAAGAGAAAAAACTACCAGTGCAGATAAACCTTTTAACATGACGACTCCATGCAAATAACAAGCGGGCCCATAGGGCCCGCATTTGATTCAGATATGTATTAGTAAAAACTCTTATTCGACGATAACAAAATCAGCCCGACGATTCTGTGCCCAGGACAGTTCATCATGGCCGTGCATGAGCAGCCGTTCTTCACCAAAGCTGATGGTGCTCAACCGGCTTTCACTGATTCCCAGGTTAACCAGGTATTTCTTGGCGCTCAGCGCCCGGCGCTCACCTAAAGCCATGTTGTACTCATTGGTGCCGCGGGGATCGGTATTGCCTTCGATACGAACTGCGGTATCACTATTACCGGTGAGAAATTCTGCATTAGCTTCGACCCTGGGCACCTGATCCGTGCGAATATCAGATGAGTCGAAATCGAAATAGACGGGCAGCATACCCTCCGATGTCCGGCCTTCTGAAATCCCGATCGGTTTTGACTCCAGGGACTCTTCTTGGCCCATCGCACCTTTATCAGTAGAAGGTTTCATTGCCTCATCGCTGACCTTGTCCTTGGCACAACCCGAGATGACGATTATGCTCAGGATCATCAACACATGCAAGAAAACCCGATTTCTGCTCAACATAGTTACAACCTCCCGTTATCAATAAGAAATAATGGCAACAACCTGTGCCCATGACAGCTCTGTTTAGTCCACAGCAACAAAAAGAATAGTACTGTTCTTAACAGCTTAAGTATAGAAAATTTATGTTCAAATACAAGAACTATTTTGTCTGCTTGAGAATAAATACATTGGCTTTCTGCTCAACACTGCACCATTTCCTCTACATTTAAGAATGATCTGTTTTTTTGTCAGACCTGATCCACATCAAGGCCGCTCATGAGCTGGTAAGGAAATGAATGATGTCCTCACTGCTGCCCTGCAGGTTGCTATCTTTTGAACTCTCATCAAAAAAATGACTGTACTTTATTCTCGTGATATTTACTATTTCGTTATAAATTGGATCCCTGCGTACAGCGTCATCCAAACTATTACCTGGTAAAAGTAGTAGTTGCGTTTCTTCCGGGGCACCAATAAGAGCCGTGAGAGCCGTGCGCGGCAGGCAAATTGATTAGAGCGCTGTGGCATTTGCCGAGATTTACTAAGGAGAGCTAAATGGCCAAAATACATGTCAACCCAAACCGTGCAACCGACAAAGCGGTTCGAGCAATTGACAGAAAGAGGGAACAGGAACGCAGGAAAATGTTCATTCTGGCCAGAGATCATGCCGAACCCCTGGCGACCAAGCTCTGTCAACGCCTAATTGATCGCAACATTATCGAAACCACCTCGGTGGAGTCGATCCGAACTGCCTTGGAAAATCAGTTCAGATCCCTGCACATGATGGAGGAATTCGATCTGCAGATGAAACTTGCCCCGGTCCGCACCCTGGTTCAGGATCCCAACATTGTTACTCTTTACCTTACCCAGTACATCATTGAAGATCTCATTGAAAATCCTGACATCCAGGACGTCTTTGGTGAGGATATCGATATATATCGGGCCATAGATTCTATCACTAAAGTACTGCGGCCGAGGTGATTCACCCCGATTCGCTTCCCTCTCTGGTCTATTGTGACGAGTCGGGGAATATTCACGATTTTCCAGATCTTGCCATGGCCGGTATGGCCCATGGTAAATACCTTAGACCTGATCTCGAGGATCTCATTGCACTTCCCCGGGGCAGCGAAGTGTTCACCCTGCCCGATCGCCTGCCAGTGGGCATCGACCGGACAACCGGCGAGCCACTGCTGCTTGAGGACGACCCGCGCTTTCCAGGCAGAAGGATTGCCGGTGCTGCAGCTTTTATGGCGCCGGCACACACCTCTACCTTGACTGCCGCCTATCAGACACAAGAAAACGCCCCTCTGCTCCCGCTTTTCGCCTACACTGCAGTAGGTTGGCATGACGGAAAATTCTGGGCAGCAGGTTTTCGCAGCGACAATGACTGCCGCCAGGACTTCACCCGTTTTGACCAGCCCACCATCGATCGGCTTACAGCCAAAAAACTTGAGCAGCACCGGGATAATCGCCTCATTCAACACTTGGGTACCTGCTGCCTGACATATGGCTGCCCGGCAGCGCGGAATTACTTTCTCGGACGCTGGGAGGCGCCGCTGCCCACCTCACCCGGCTGTAACGCCCGCTGTCTCGGTTGCATTTCTCTACAGCCTTCGGAGTGCTGCCCCTCAACCCAGGAACGGCTGCGGTTTACCCCAACGGTGAAAGAGATTGTGGAGGTTGGCGTCGCCCATTTGGATAGCGCTGAACGACCGGTGGTTAGCTTCGGCCAGGGTTGTGAAGGAGAACCGCTCCTCCAGAGCGATCTGCTGGAGCACTCGATCAGGGAGATGCGTCACCACACCGACAGCGGCACGATCAACTGCAACACCAATGCAAGCCTGCCCGATGACGTTGCCCGCCTGCGTGAAGCCGGGCTCGACTCCATCCGGGTCAGTCTCAACTCCGCCCGTGAAGAATTCTATCATAACTATTACCGACCCCGGGATTATGACTTTTCCGACGTCAGAAATTCCATCAAGGTAATGAAGGAGGGCGGCGGTTTTGTGTCGCTCAACTATTTTATCCTTCCAGGCTTCAACGACTCGGAACAGGAAACTGAAGCATTTATGGAGCTTATCGATGAGACCAGGCCGGATTTCATCCAACTTCGAAACCTCAATATCGACCCGGAATGGTACCTGAGCGCGATAGGTTCATCAACTGTTTCGAGGGCTTACGGCATACGTGCGTGGCTGGAAAGAATCAGACAATGCTTTCCTTCCCTGCGCTTCGGTTATTTCAATCCGTACCTCAATTCTTAAGGGAAACCGAATATGGAGACCCAAATAAGTATTGTGGTCCCTAACTGATGAATTGCGTCATCGTTTACCGGAAATTTGCAACGCAGAGAAATTTCACGCAATTTACCATTCAGGGGTTGTAAAAACGGTTCGTTGCTATAAGATAGGAATAATACACATTCTCATTTATTAATCAGAACCAGTACGGATATCTATGCAAACTCAGAGCGACATCAGGTTGACCCCGCAGCGTCAGGTGATTCTTGAAGAACTGGCAAAAGTGAAGACCCACCCGACCGCCAACGAAGTTTATGACATGGTCCGCAAGCGCCTGCCCAGAATCGGGCTTGGCACTGTCTATCGTAATCTGGAACTGATGGCGGACAACGGCATGATCCTGAAACTGGAAGTGGGCGGGTCACAGAAACGCTTTGACGCTACCACCGATCTTCACTACCACATTCGCTGCACCGGCTGTGGGAGAGTCGATGATATCCAATTCAGTGCCATGCCCCAGCTCGATCAGCTGGCAGCCAATTCCAGTGACTATCAGGTGCTGGGTCATCACATAGAATTCTCCGGCATCTGTGAATCCTGCGATGACCCACAGGAGGCAAAGAAATAGGGGACAGACCCTCTGTTCGGGTCTGTCCCCTATTTCTTTGCCCTTTTTTTGTTCCCCTAAAGTCGCCTAATCTATCTGCGGCCGCGGATAGAGACCTGAGCGCTCGACAATCTCAGGTACTTTTTCTTCCCATTCGATAGCCATTACGTGGAATCCGGCAACGCCCTCGACTTCTTTCAAGCGTTGTATAGACTCGATGGCGATGTTAATTCCCTCATCGGACTGTTTCTTCTTGTCCACGCCCTTCATGCGCTCGATCAGTTCATCGGGCACATCCATGCCGGGAACGTTTTTCTGAAGATATCGCGCCATACCCACAGAGCGTAGAGGAGTGATTCCGGCCAGGATATAGACCTCTTCATGCAGGCCGCGAGCCCTGACACCTTCCATCCACTTCTCGAATTTGTCGAGGTTGTAAATACACTGAGTCTGGATAAATTCGGCCCCCGAGGCAACCTTTTTGGCCAGCCTCGGCACCCTGATCTTGAAGGGATCGCCAAATGGGTTAGCGGCGGCCCCGACGAACATGTCAGGTGGTGCCTTGATTTCGTCTCCACTGAGGAACTTACCCTCATCTCTCATGTATCTTACCGTTTGCACGAGCTGCATCGAATCAAGATCGAAGACGTTCGAAGCCTGGGGACTGTCCCCAAAACTCTGATGATCACCGGACAGGCAAAGAATATTGTTGATACCGAAGGAGGCCGCCCCGAGAATATCACTTTGCAGGGCTATTCTGTTACGGTCGCGGACCACCATCTGCAGCACCGGGTCAAGCCCCATCCCTTTGAGGTGAATACAGGCAGCCAGACTGCAGAGCCTGGTCACCGAAGTTTGGTTGTCGGTGACATTGATGGAATCGACATGATCTTTGATCAGCTCTCCCTTCTCCTTGATATGGGCCGGATCGCTGGAGCGTGGAGGCCCGCATTCACTGGTAACCGCCTGATGGCCGCTCTTCAGAATCTTCTCGAGTTTGCTGCCGGTTACTGTTGCTGCCATTAGAAGTCCTCCAGTTTAAATGATCTGGGTCCGCCGGACCTGTCTTTCGACCAGTCTTTAAGAGGCATTATTTTCTCGTAGGTATCGAGGCGTCCCAGCGCCTCCAAGCGGTCAACCACAAGCTGCCAGGCGCATTCCGTCTCTTTGGAGATCTCGCATTTACCGGTCGTAGACCCGCCGCACGGTCCGTTGAACAGCCGCTTGGCACAGCGACTCACCGGGCAGACACCGCCGGTGACGCCCAACACGCAGTCCCCGCAGGCCTGGCACTTCTCGGTGTATAACCCGGTCTCCGGCACATCACCAAGAAAAGTGGTGTTGAGTCCTGGATAAATGGGGATTTCATACTTCTCCGCCATGAACTGGACACCGATGCCGCAGGCAAGGCTTAGAATCGCCTCGGATTTCTTAACCAGTTCTTCGGTCTTTTCAAAAAACTCGTGTTCACATTGCCGCTCGATGCCGCTGTCGATAATTTCGATATCTACGTCATCCTGGGTGGCCCTCATCCTGAGCTGGGCGGCAATAATACCGGCCTCCTTGTTGCCGCCCTGGTGACAGACTGCCACACAGGTGTTGCAGCCGAAAACGGTCAACTGCTTGTGACCCTTGACCATTTCCCAGATTTCTTCAAATGGTTTCTGTTCGCCTACGATCATAATCTATACTCCTTTATCATTCATAAAGTACTGATATCATTATTTTTCGGCAACTTCTGAGATATCTTCCTGGGGCTGGGCGGCGCCTTTTTTACTCTTCAGCGCCATCCAGATCGGGGAGGGACCGAGTTCGGTAATTTTTTCTGAGAATTCAGTGCATATTTCAGCCCAGCGGGGTCCCTGGGCAGCCGAGAGATTGAAAAACTGCACACGCTCCGGACTGACCCCGACGGTCAGCAGTCTTCTCTTGGTCTGTTCAACCCGTTTGGCAGCGTTGGTATTTCCTTCCAGGAAATGACATTGACCGGGGAGTCAGCCAGCCACGAAAACGCCGTCTACGCCCCGTTCGAACGCCCGCAGCACATAGATCTGATCAAGCTTGCCAGTACAGGGAAGCCTGATCACCTTGACGCTCGGGGAATAGGAGAGCCGCATGACACCGGCCAGATCGGCCGCTGCAAAGGCGCAGTAGTGGCAGGCGAAGGCGATGATGTTGGCCTTCCAGTCAGGAGGAATCTCGCCCGTGACTTTCTCGGGATTCACTGCTACCTCTTTTTCTTCAACGGGTGTCATTCACATCCTCCTCGGTCTTTAATTGATCTCGGTCACAGAATCGATCATCGCGGTAATTTGATCATCTCTAAAAAAGTTGACCTGGAACGCCTTTGCCGGGCAAACACCGGCGCAGATACCGCAACCGGTACATTTCACCTCGTTGTGGCTGACCATACCGTCCTCGTCGATGAACGGTGAGCCAAATGGACAGGCCCTGAAACAGGCCAGACAGGACATACAGATATCCCGGTTGTGTTTGGAGATGATACCGGAGACGGTCAACTTTTCCTTGGACAGAAGGGCACCGGCACGTCCCGCGGCAGCCAGCGACTGGCTGAGGGTTTCCTCGAGATTTTTCGGGGCATGGGCGAGGCCAGCAAGGAAAAATCCTTCGCTGGGGAAGTCCACCGGCCGAAGCTTGACATGGGCCTCGAGAAAATAGTCGTCGATGTTGCAGGTAAGTTTGTACTTTTTGGCAAATTCGGTCGCATCCTGCTGCGGCCGCAGGCCGGTAGACAGGACGACATAATCAGGTTCGATTACCACCTCTTTGCCGAGCACCTTGCCGGGCAGGCTGACGCGCAGGGCATCACCCTCGGTGTCGATCACCGGCTTTTCTTCCGGGGTGAAGAGGAAAAAGATCACCCCGAGGTCACGGGCCTGCTTGTAATAGTCTTCCTTGAGCCCATAGGCCCTCATGTCGCGATAGAGGACAATGACTCGGGCCGCAGGGTTTTTCTCTTTGATCGCAATACTGTTTTTCAGCGCATCCTGGCAGCAGATCCTGGAGCAGTAGTTGGCCGGCTCTTCCCGGGAGCCGACGCACTGAATCATGACGTAGGTTTCACCGTCGGCCGGCTCACGCTCGGCCACGAGATCTTCGAGTTCGCGCTGGGTAATGATCCGCTCGGAATCGTTGTAGCCATACTCGGTGGGTTCATACTCCTGCCCCCCGGTGGCGATCATGATCGCGCCGTGTTCAATTCTTGTCCCGTTGTCTAGTCTTGTCACAAAGTTGCCGATAAAGCCGTCGGTGTGCTCAACCGCGCTGCTCTTGTGGACGGTCACCGCCGGATTATTCTCAATCCGTTCTATGGTCTCGGTCAGAAAGGCCTGGACATCGTTGCCTTCGATGTTCCTGCGCACGCGCCGCAG
>JABDQA010000237.1 GCA_013042475.1 Desulfofustis sp. | reverse complement strand
GTGCATTTCTCTCCGAGATTTATCTCTCGTTGTTTAGTGGCAAGATTAAATCCGGTCACTTGGATGTTATTGTATTTTCCGCGGATGATCCCTTTGAGGTGCGCTCTGTTTTTACCAAACGTAGAATTCGATACGAACCTGACCTTCCGATCAATGAAAGTTGGCTTGGGATTAGCCTCACCCGTCGGTTCCATGTGCCTGAGATTATCCAGAAGCGTTGGATCGAGGGCTTCAGAAAGGCTTAATTCGATATATTTATTTTCTATAGGGTTGGAATCACTCGATAAAAGAACCTCAGAAGAAGAAATTAAAGTATAGAGTTTGTCTTTGAACTGCATGAAATTAGCAGCCGGAAGCGAAAAACCCGCTGCTGCTTCATGGCCTCCGAAGTTTTTCAGGAATAGCTCGGCGCCACTGATCAGCTTGTAGAGATTTAGCCCCTCAGGGGCCCTGCCTGAGCCTTTCACGGTGGTCCTGTCAGCTGGATGGTAGCAGCATACCAGAGCGGGAATCCTGAACTCTTCAACCAACCTGGAGGCAACAATACCGAGTACACCTTCATGAAATTCGCCTACAATAACAACGCATTTATTGCATTTTAACAGTTCTTTACGAGTAATATCTAAAGCATCACTGTAGTTTTGTTCGGTGATCTCCCTGCGGCGATTATTCAATTGCACCAATTGTGAAGAAAACTCGCTTGCACTGGCATCTGTCTCGGCCAAAAATAACTTGAGTGGTTTTTCTGCTTCCCCGAGGCGTCCTGCGGCATTTATCGCCGGGGCAATACGAAACGAAACTGCGTCGCTGGTCAATAGTTCGCTGTTGATATCGAGGGTAGTGAAAAGATTCCTGATCCCTCGATGAGACGACGCGGCAATCGATTCGAATCCCCCCTTGACGAGTATCCTGTTGACCCCTTTTAGCGGCATGATATCAGCGATGGTACCAATCGCCACAAAATCTAGAAAAGATTTCATGTTTGGGATATAAGACGTTCTTAATAGGTCAGTATTCACTATTTTGTTTCGCAGCGCTGCGGCCAGATAAAATGCGACTCCAACACCGGAGAGGTCGTTAAACGGAAACTGGCAGTCCTGTTGTTTCGGGTTGATGGTCGCATCTGCTTGAGGCATAGAATCCGGCACCTGGTGATGGTCGGTTACAATGGTTTTGAACCCATAAGTCTTTGCCAGAACAAGCTCTTCACCATTTGAAATTCCACAGTCAACGGTGATCAGCAGTTTATTCTCGGTCAACTTCGTGGCATAGTCGCGCAACACCGCACTGTTGAGCCCGTAACCCTCGGTAAGCCGGTTGGGAATGTGGTATTTCGGGGTAACACCGATTTGCTTGAAAAATGTGTAGAGCAGTGAGGTGCCGGTGATTCCGTCGACGTCGTAATCACCCCAGATGAGAATATCTTCTTTATTGCTGATTGCTGAGATGATCAGCTCAACGGCGGTGTCGATCGATTTTAATAGAAACGGCGAAGGAAGATCTTTGAGCTTGGGAAACAGGTAATTTTCCGTCTCCTCCTCTGTTGACACACCATAATTGGCAAGATGACGTTTGATGGCAGGATGGACAGAAATGTGAGGCACGCTAATTAATTTCCCTATAGAGGATTACGGTCTGCTAAGCTTTGCTCAACATAAGAAAAAATATCACCGGCGTCATCTTTGTCAAACCAGGTGATGGATTCGTCTCTGTTGAACCAGGTGTATTGCCTCTTGGCGTACCTCCTGGTGTCGCGGGCCAGAGTATCTCTGCAGACGGCAAGGCTCCAGCGGCCCTCGAGATAGTTCACCATATGTCGATAGCCGATGGCCTGCATACTCTTTAATTCCGGACCAAAGCCACGGTTTATGAGACCCAGGACTTCTTTTTCCAGCCCCTGTTCGAATAACTGGGACGTTCTGTGATTTATTCTTTGATACAGGGTTTCGCGTTCACAGGTGATACCTATCGATATGTAGCGCTTAAACCGGCCTACCCCGGCATTCTCGCGCTGGCGTCGCAAATGCTCACTCAAGGTGACCCCGGTTGAGTGGAGGACCTCAAGGGATCTGAGAATACGGGTAGTGTCATGGGGATGGATACGGGCCGCTGAACTGGGATCATGTTGTTGCAACTCTTCGTGCAGGCTTAAACTCCCCTCTTCCGCGATTCTTTGTCTCAAGGTTTCTCTGATCGATCGGTCGATGTGGGGCGATGGAAACAACCCTTGCCGCAGGGCCTGGAAGTAAAGACCAGTGCCTCCGGTCAGCAGAGGAGTGGCTCCCCTGCTGTGGATATCGTTGATGGCGTCTAGACAATCGCTGACAAATCTGGCTGCGTTATAGTCGTCATCCGGATCGACGATATCAATCAGGTGATGAGGCACCATCTGTTGTTCGTGAACCGAGGCCTTGGCGGTGCCTATGTCCATATAGCGGTACACCTGCATTGAATCGACGCTGACTATTTCGCAATTAAACTTCCGGGCAAGCCCGAGTGAGAGTTCTGTCTTGCCTATTGCCGTAGGACCAACCAGTGCCACGACCGGCATGTTTATGCTCAAGGCAGCGAGTTCAGTCAAAACGCAGGTAACTTCTAAATTGATCTGCCCGTGTGTCTCCTATCCCGTGAACCCGGGTCAGGTCCTCGGGCTCGTGGAAGAACCCGGATCGCGCTCTTTCGGCAACGATCCTTTCAGCCAGCACCGGTCCGATACCGGGTACGGTTGCCAGCAGTTCAGCGTCGGCTCGATTAACGGGAACATTTTCTAGCTCGTATAGACTGATCAGTACGTCTTTCTGTGCCAGATTTGCGGGCAGAAATTGTACTTGGGACATCTCCCATTGCATATTTTCCCCGGAGTCTCTATCGAATGATCTTACTGAGTCGTTGGGGAGCAGCCGTAAAATTATCCAGACTGCCGGGATCACGAGCAGAAGCGCGGCTCTGAAATCTTTTGATTGGTCCATGGCAGATGTAAAAAGGTGTTGTATGAGACATACATCTTATCGTTGTGATGTGACAAACATACAACAAGTAATGAGGGCTGCCAATCCTGTTCAAATCTACTGTTGTAGACTTCCTATCCATAAGTTATAAAGCTGTTCCGCTATCTGGACTGGAGCTTTTACCGATGCCAATGAAACGATTTAATATAGTACTTGTAGAACCAGAGATACCTCCCAATACCGGTTCCATCGCTCGTTTGTGCGGTGCCACCAACAGTGTTCTGCACTTGGTGCACCCTCTTGGTTTTTCAACCCAAGACAAAGACTTGAAACGAGCAGGGCTCGATTATTGGCAGCACGTCGAGATAGTACATTGGGCTCATCTCGACGAGTTGCTGGAGGCGGTAGATGAGAATGCACTGAAATTTTTCACCACAAAAACAACAAGAGATTACTCAGAGGCGATCTATAGGCCTGGTGATTTTCTTGTCTTTGGCAAAGAAACCAAAGGGCTCTCGGCAGAAGTACGACATAATTACAGTGATTTGTGTTATACCCTGCCGATGGAGAATAGACGCATCCGGAGCCTCAACCTTGCAATGACCGCGGGAATCGTTTTATATGAGGCGCTCAGACAGCAGAAACAACTAAGCGACTGAAACCATGAGAAAATTATACCGGTTGCAGGACCGCACCGGGAACGAGGAGTATGGAGATGAGCCAGAGGGTATCAAACTTTAGCGCCGGGCCAGCCACCCTGCCTTATGACGTATTAACCAAAACGGCCGAAGATATCGTCAACTTCAAAGAATCCGGAATTGGCTTAATGGAAATCAGTCATCGTTCTTCGGAGTTTCAAGGTGTTATAGATGAAGCCGAACGGTTGCTGCGCGAACTCATGGGGATACCCGAGAACTATAAAGTTCTGTTCCTGCAGGGTGGTGCGTCGTCTCAATTTTTCATGATACCCATGAACATGCTCTCCGGCGGTAAAAAGGCCACCTACCTCAACACCGGCACCTGGGCTAAAAAGGCAATAGCGGAAGCCCGGCTGTTTGGCGATATCGAGGTCCCCTATTCCAGCGAGAAAGAGAACTATAACCGGGTACCCGATCAACATGAGTATACGATTGCCGATGACAGCGAGTACCTTTATCTGGTATCCAACAACACCATCTTCGGCACCCAATTTCAACAGTTTCCCGACACCGGCAAAATGCTGATTTCCGATATGTCATCGGATATCTTGTCCAGGCCTGTTGACGTCTCCAGGTTCGGCCTGATTTTCGCCGGAGCCCAGAAAAATCTAGGACCGGCTGGTGTCACCGTGGTTATCGTCAGAGAGGATCTTTTGAGTCGCTGCCCCGACACTACCCCCACCATGCTTAAATATCGTACCCATGCCGATAAGGGGTCGATGTTCAATACCCCGCCCTGTCTGGCAATATATGTCGTTTACCGGGTTTTGCAGTGGCTCAATGGATTAGGGGGCGTTGAGGCAATTCAGAAAATAAATCGGCAGAAGGCCGCCACTCTCTATGAAATCATGGACAGCGGTGATTATTATCGAGGGCATGCCGACCCTCAGTCTCGATCTCAGATGAATGTCGCCTTCAATCTGCCGACCCCTGAACTTGAGGCAAAGTTTATCGCCGATGCAGCCGCGCAGGGCTTCAAGGGGCTCAAGGGGCATCGTTCAATCGGCGGATGCCGAGCTTCTATTTACAACGCCTTCTCACTCGAGGGGGTTACGGAACTTGCTGCTTTCATGGAGCGTTTCGCCAATGAAAACCCTGCTTGATTATATGGTCGAAGGTTTCGTTATCCGGGCTCTGTAAATGAAAAAGCACCTTATCGATTGCAAAGATCTCGACCGTAACGGGCTGGAAGCATTTGCGGAGTCATTGGGGCAGCCTGCGTTTCGCGGGAGGCAAATCATGGCCTGGCTCTACCGGCCTGGAATCGACAGTTTCGGCCAGATGACCGATCTGGCCAAAGCTTTTCGCGCTCTTCTGCCAGAGAACGCGAAAATTTCACGTTTCAGCGATCCGATCACCGAAGTTTCTGAAGACGGCTCGATTAAATTCGGCTTTAAGCTCGACGATGGTCAGATTATCGAATCAGTTAATATCCCGGAACCGGACCGTAATACCTTGTGTATCTCATCGCAGGTCGGTTGCGCCATGGGTTGTCGGTTCTGCCAGACCGGCAGCATGGGATATCGTCGTAATCTCAGTCCCGCCGAAATGGTCAATCAGGTGTGCGGGGTGCGCGATTACCTGAGCGATCCCGTTCGAAATAAGCAGGACACCAGCCAGACGATCACCAACCTGGTCTTCATGGGTATGGGCGAGCCACTCAACAATATGGACAACCTGCTCACCACCATTTCTATTTTAACCGATCAGAAGGGGCCGGATTTGGCCAGCAGGAGGATTACCGTTTCGACCTGCGGCATTGTTCCTCAAATGCATCTTCTCGGTAAACTCACCAATGTGAATCTGGCCGTTTCACTGCATGCAGTTGACAACGAAACCCGGGATCAGCTGATGCCCATTAACCGGCGCTATCCCATTGAAAAGCTGCTGCAGGCCTGCAAAGACTATCCGATCCAAAAGAGAAAACGGATCATGATCGAGTACATCATGCTCGATGGCATCAACGATTCCGATGCTGAGGCACAGCGATTGGCTTCGATTCTGCGCCCAGTGCCCTGCAAGATCAATCTGCTTGCCTACAATGAATGCCAGGGCGGTAATTACCGGACTTCACCTAGGCGCCGTATTCTCGCCTTCCAGAATATTCTCCGCAAAGCTCATTACTCGGTGTTCATTCGCAGCAGCAGAGGCTCCGATATCGCCGCTGCGTGCGGCCAGCTGTCTACTGTTTTGAGTGAATCGGCCTGAGCCGGTCAATTCCGCTACCGACCGGCGCCAATCATAAAAAGCAGGTTGGCACAACCAATTATAAAACCTAACAGTGCGCCAAAAAGGTTGATGTATTTGAATTGCTCCGCCATGATCGACAAGAGCAACTGCTCCAGCCGCAGAAGATCGAAACTGTCTATCCTGTCGGTGACTATCTTTCTGATATTAAGTGATTTCACGATACCCGGTACTTCCGAAATGAGCAGCCTCGTGGTCATCTCTCTCAAGGAGGTACAAAGTGCCCCTGCCACTCCTTTGGGAATAAGGTGATCGAGTCGTCCTATCGGCTTATTCACGAGCTGCTCAGAGAGGTCATCGACAATCCGGTCAACGAACCTGGTTGTTTCCGGAGAGTAGAATGCGCCAACCAGGAGTTCCCTCAGCCTGACCCGAAACTCGCCGTAATGTTCTGCACCGATAATTTTCTCGATTGTCTTTCCGGTTGCCTGTTCTCCTCCTGCGGTGATCTGAGTGAAATAAGCCTGTAAAAATCGACCAAGCATCTGACGGGTCTTGTGGGCATCAAGAAGGCCCAGAAATTTCTGAGCAATGAGCTCTGAGATGGTATCCAGTTCCTCGGTCTGCTCAATTCTTAGAATGTCTGAAAGAGGTGCTGCCAAAACTGAGTCGAGACGTTCGCCTAGGGCCGCTCGAACGCGGATTTCTATGTAGTGGTCCTGAAAAAAACTGGAAATACCTTCCTGTTTGTCATCCAGGTACTCTTTAATCTTCTGGT
>JABDQA010000228.1 GCA_013042475.1 Desulfofustis sp. | reverse complement strand
GGCTGCCGCTGCCGGCGCCTGGTTCTCAATTACTTTCGGTTCGATGACGAAACTCCTTGCTCCCTTAATTTATTGTTCCCGGTGGTCACGAGCGTTTTGCCTTCATCTTCGCCAACCGGACAAACTGTACAAGCGGTCGTTTTGCCGGGCACACATAGGCACAGCTGCCACATTCAAAACATTCAAATACCCCAAATTGCTCGGTGTCCTCGGCCCTGTTCGCCTCAACGTAAATGCCGACTTCCTTCGGCTCCAGCCCCATCGGGCAAACATCCAGACACCAGCCGCAACGGATGCAGTTGGATAATTCGGTGGTATCGATCTCGTCTTCACTGAGAAATAGTATTGACGAAGTAGTTTTGGTAAGGGGGATGTCCAGGGTCGAGACGGCAAAGCCCATCATCGGTCCGCCCAGCACAACTCTGGCCAGATTCTCCGTGGTCCCGCCGCAGAATTCCACGATGTCCTTAACCTTGGTGCCGATTTTGACCAGCAGATTGGCCGGTCTTTTGATGCCCAGGCCGGACACGGTGATCACTTTTTCGATCAGGGGCTTGCTCAGCACCACGGCATCGTAGACCGCTTTGGTTGTCGACACATTATGGACTACCACGCCGACTGCAGAAGGCAGTGCCATGGCCGGCACCTTCCTGCCGGTGATCGCCTGGATCAGCTGTTTCTCAGAACCCGTGGGATATTTGACCTCAAGGGTTTCCACACTGATGGTTAAACCTGGTTCCTGCAGCTTTTCCACCGCCGACTGCATGGTGCTGATGGCATCCGGTTTATTGACTTCGATACCAATGGCACATGCGTTGATGCCGAGAATTTTGAGCAGAATTTTGGCACCTTCGACGATTTCTTCTGCTTTTTCCAGCATCATCCGGTGATCCGCGGTGATGTAGGGTTCGCATTCAGCCCCGTTGAGCA
Organism: Desulfofustis sp.; assembly: GCA_013042475.1. GTDB lineage: Bacteria > Desulfobacterota > Desulfobulbia > Desulfobulbales > Desulfocapsaceae > JABDQA01. The sequence continues at coordinate 20,361 of JABDQA010000228.1, read as the reverse complement.
GCAGCGTGTCCACCGGACTATCGGCCGGCGGATTGAGTTTCACATGGGTTGGAAAACCGGCACCGCCAATACCTATGATCCCTGCCTGATGCACCTTCTGAAGAAGTTCCTCGGCAGAAAGCCGCTGCCAGTCGGTATCGACCTCCCAGGTCGATGCTGCCGCCTCCGGGTCAGTCTTTATGGTGACCGAAGGTGCGCTCACTCTGATCGGATGGGCTGAAGTCCCCACCGCCTTGATTGAGCCCGCCGCCGGGGCATGCAGGGGAACCCCCAGGCCCCGTTTTACTTCTGCGACCAGTTCACCCTCGGCAATCTCTTGCTTGCGTTTAACCACCGGTGTGCAGGGGGCACCAATATGCTGGCTGAGAATGAGTTCAAGTTCGGCGGGCAAGGGCATGGTCTCGACCGCGAGCTGTTCGGTCAATTCCTTTGCTTCAGGCGGATGAACACCACCTTTGGGAAATGTTAAGTGTGCTGACATATCTGGGTATCCAAACCTAATTGAGGTCGATGATCGACTGCTCCCCGATCCTTGTTATGAAATTCCGGAATAATGCTTCATAAACTGAATTCGCTCAAAGGCCGACTGGTCTTTGTCAAAACGGTAGGCAAGCCGACCCCTGAATTGGCCAATGGAGCTGAAAGAATGGCGGTTCATCCAGGCTTCGAGATCGGCGATAATTTTTTCTGCCTGCTCGACCCCGTGTTCATAGAGGGTCGACACCACCTGCACCGCTTTCGCCCCGGCCAGCAGCATTTTAACTGCCCCGGCGCCGTCATGAACACCAGTCGAGGCAGCAAAATCACTCTCGATCAGCCCTGACAGTAGCGCGACCCAGCGCAGCGGCAGGGCAATTTCTTCAGGATGGCTGAAGACGCCTGCCGAGGTCATTTTCATTTTTTCGATATTGATATCGGGCTGGTAGTAGCGGTTGAAAAGTACGAAACCACCCGCCTTGCCGGTCCAGTGGAGACGGGATATCAAACTCGCCAGAGACGAAGAGTAGCTGCTCATCTTCAGGGCAACTGGTATAGAGAGGACGGCAGAGACCTTATTGAGCACATCGAAATAGATCTGCTCATAGCTGTCACATTCTTTCTTCGGGTTTGAAGGAAGCAGTGAGATGTTTATTTCCAGAGCATCGGCGCCGGCTTTTTCAAATTTGCCTGCGTAGGAGGTCCATTCGTCCGCTGTCACACAGTTGAGACTGGCGATCACTGGAATATCGATCCGTTTTTTGACGTCGCGGATCATGTCCAGATAATCGGTGACTGCCGAGTCTCTGGTATACTGCTTGACATAATCGTAGGCATCGGGATAATCGGTCTGGTAGTCATCCAGGTTCTGCTGCAGTTCCGCTTCAATCTGCTCTTCGAACAATGATTTCAGAACGACTGCACCGATACCCGTCTCGGCAAGTTCTGCGATTTTCGCCGCTGCTCCCGTCAACCCGCAGCTGCCGGCGACTATGGGGTTTTTCAGGGTGAGTCCAAGGTAGTTGGTGGTCAGATCTATCATCTTTCTGTCTCTTTGTATGAGGGCATGCCATGGCACGCCGTTCCCGCCACCGCACAAGCGGCACAACCTGAAGTGCGAATTGTGCATTTCCACAAAAACCTAGGGTTTTGTCACTACCAAATAGTTCTTGAAAATGCAAGCCGGATTTACCCAATAGATCCCAAACCCACAGCCAATATCAATGAAGATCCGCTGTCTTGCATGATTGATGCAAGGCTAGTTCTATGGATCCACCAGGTGAGTGTGGATGCCATAAGTCAATCGATTTATTTCTTTTTTTATTGCACTCCAATCCCGGGTTGCTATGATCGCCATTCAATTTATTTTTACATTATCTCAAACAGATAGAATGAAAACGATAGTCCCCGATAGCTACAAGGACGGCGCCCATATTCTGACCGGGGCATTGTTCATCAGTTTTTCCTCCACCTGGGTCGCCTGGTCGCAGGTGGATCCCGCGGTTTCGGCCTTCTACCGGGTCTTTTTCGGTTCCCTGTTTCTGCTGCTCTACTGTTTTCTGACAAAAGGTATCCGGCCGATATCTTTGAAAACTATAGTCTATTGCGCCTTATGCGGGTTGTGCTTTGCCGGCGACCTATTCTGCTGGCATCTATCCATTCTTTACGTGGGGCCTGGACTGGCCACCATCCTTGGTAATTTTCAGGTATTCGTGCTCACTTTCATGTCAGTGCTGTTTTTCGGACAGCGTTTGCGGATGGTTTTTATCCTTGCTCTGCTGCTGGCGTTCTTCGGGCTTTTTCTGATTATTGGCGTCAATTGGCACACGCTTTCAGACGATTACCAACTTGGTGTGCTGTTCGGCTTGATCACCGCTCTGTTATACGCCTTTTTCATTCTTTCGTTACGCAAAATCCAAGGACTTGAGCCGGGTATCTCGTTTATTTACACCCTGCTGTTGATCTCGGTTGCCACTACAGTCATTCTTGGCCCGCTGGTTTGGTTCAGCGGTAAAAGTTTTGCCATTCCCGGCTTCGGCTCGCTCCTGTCTCTTGCCTGTCTCGGTTTGTTCAGCCAAACCATTGGCTGGGCCTTCATCGCCAGGAGTCTGCCTAATCTGCTGCCCTCGCTGGCGGGTCTGATCCTGCTGCTGCAGCCGGCCCTGGCTTTCCTCTGGGATGTGCTCATCTTTGCCAGACCCACCTCGCTGGTGCAATGGGGCGGTGTGTGCGTCGTCCTCGCAGCCATTTATCTTGGCGCTACTTCGACGAAGACCAGGAACTGAGAGGAGCGGGCGATAGCACATAGCCCGGTAATCGAATTTTCAATCGAAGATTGATTCCAATACATCTGGTAAAAGCGGAAATGCAGGACTATAGTTGTTCGAAACTCAACAGTAGGAGACAAAAACCATGAAAGTTATCTCACACTACGGTTCAATTGCTTCTCAGCAATTCGACGGGGAAGTGGTCAAAGGAGTCACTGGTCGCATCGCCATTGGCCAGCAAGACGGGGCTCCCAATTTCTGCATGCGAATTTTCACCATCGCTCCGGGAGGCTATACGCCACGCCATTCGCACGACTGGGAGCATGAAATCCTGGTCCACTCCGGCTCCGGCCAGGTGCTCAAGGAGGGGGAATGGGCGGATGTGACCAGCGGCTCGGTGGTCTTTATTCCGGGCAACGAAGAGCACCAGTTCCGCAACAATTCCGATGGCGACCTGGTGTTCGCCTGTCTGATACCCAAAGGGGCGCCGGAACTTTAAGCCCCCTTCAAGACACCATTGCGGCACGCTCAGCCACTGAACCAATTATAGTATCAATGCGCGCTTATACGAGTCAATAGGCAATCAGCTAGTTACCGAGCAGCGCCTTGCGCAGCTTCTCGGCGACCGGTTTATCGCCAAGCCAGATCGACAGCAACAGGTCATTGAACTCCTTGCCGACGATGGTGCCCTTTTCTGCAGCATTGATCGAAACCGTTGTTCCTGTTCCGGGCGCATAATCCAGCACGATTCGATCACCTTTTTTTACCGTATCGAACAAACCATTAAACTCGGCAATTTCTGATTTCAATGTTTCGAGCTGCTCGGGGGTTCCGTTGCCGGTAAATCCATCGTTCCAGGCTTCAACCAGTGCATCTTTATCCACCTCTTTGTAGAGAAAGTGCATAATCAGCTGCTTGGCCCCTGGATCAGCAATCACCTGGTCCCTGTCATTGCCCGGATTTTCGAGATAAAGCATGGCGATATAGACTTTGACGACAAATTTAGATCGAATGCCGGCGCCGTTGAGCTGCAGCACCGTGCCATCGGCCTGGGTGATCTGCTCATCAAGTGCCACGCCAGCAATCTCCCTGGCCACCACCGGGGAGCACATTACACAGCACAGCATCGCTGTGATAGTAAATCTCCTCATCGCTAAACCCTCCTCATCTCTTCTGGAATTATACATAGCGACATAAGTTCAAAACACCCACTCAGACAAGGCGTGAGCAAAGAGCCGGCGAAGGCTGTGAGCAACCACCGCAGCCAATACTACAAGATGGATGGGACTGGTGTCGTCATGTTTGGTTACAAAGCTGGGATTACCCCCTGCCATCTGTGGAAACAAAAAAAATGCACAAAAGCAATAAAAATCAGAGGGGTGATCACTCTATGATACCCCCCTGGTGATATCCTTATCCCCGACAACCTCATTCAGGGGAGGAAGATTATGAAACAGATGCAGGATATGAGCGTGACAACCGATTTCACCATTACCGGTCCGGGAAGAATAGAGAACGTAGTGGCCAATCGCCTGCTGGGGCAGCATAAAAAGAGGTTTCATCAGCTCTGGAACAACCGGAGAGAACTGCTGATAGCCGTCGCAGCGACCTGTACTATCTCTTTGTCAGTGCTGCTGATCAGTTACCTGTTCTTTTTCCAGCTCGCCGCTCACGGCTGGTAAAAGCTATTCTTTCCAGTCTGGCCTGATATGCAGCTCGGTAAGCTGTATTCGGGCCACCGGCGACGGTGCATCGGTCAAAGGGCAGGTGGCTTTCTGGGTTTTGGGAAAGGCTATGACATTTCTGATCGAGTCGCTGCCGGTGATCAACATCAGCAGCCGATCCAGGCCGAAGGCGATACCTCCGTGCGGCGGGGCCCCGTAATGCAGCGATTTGAGCAGAAACCCAAATTTTTCCTCTGCCTCTTCCTTGCCGATCGACAGAGCTTTCAGCACCTGCATCTGCACCTGGGCGTCGTGAATACGAATCGACCCACCGCCGATCTCATTACCATTGAGCACTAAATCATACGCCCGTGAATAGACCTTTCCGGGATCCTCTGCCAGTTTCTCGATATCTTCATCCCGGGGGGCGGTGAAGGGGTGGTGCAGGGCCTGATACCGCTTCTCCTTGTCATCGTATTCCACCAGTGGAAAATCGGTGACCCAGACAAAATCAAAGCGATCCTTGTCGAGTAAATCGAGCCGGCGGCCCAGTTCATTACGCAGCTCGCCAAGTACCTGAAAGACCACAGAATTCTTGTCAGCGCCAAAAAAAAGTACATCACCCGGTTCGGCTCCGAGACTCTCGTCTATCTTCTCCTGCTCCTCTGCAGAGAAGAATTTAGCAATGGGCGACTGCCAGCTGCCGTCTTCCTTGATCTTTACCCAGGCAAGCCCCTTGGCACCGAACTGAATGGCAAATTCGGTCAAATCATCGAGCTCTTTTCTGGTAAACGATCCACAGCCCTTGGCATTGATGGCCCGAACCGTACCACCGCTGTCGGCCGCTGACCTGAACACCTTGAAACCGCATTCGGCGGCAATAGCGGTCAAATCAACAAGTTCCAGACCGAATCGAGTGTCGGGCCGGTCGGTACCAAACCTCGCCATGGCCTGATCATAGGTGATGCGGGTAAATGGCGGCTGAGTATCGACGGCGAGAGTCTGATTAAATAGTTCTGTGATCATTCCCTCGACCACTTCTATGATCTGTTCCTCATCGACGAAGGACATCTCCATATCTATCTGAGTGAATTCCGGTTGCCGGTCTGCCCGTAGATCCTCATCTCTAAAACATTTGACAATCTGGTAATAGCGGTCCATGCCGGCAATCATCAGCAGCTGTTTGAAAAGCTGTGGAGACTGTGGCAGGGCAAAGAAACGGCCGGCGTTGACCCGGCTTGGCACCAGATAGTCTCGCGCTCCCTCGGGCGTCGATTTGGTCAACATCGGTGTCTCTATATCGATGAACCCCTGGGCGTTCAGGTAGTGCCTGATGATTTGCACAGCCTGGTGCCTGATCATCAGGTTGGCGCCCATCTCCGGCTTTCTCAGGTCGAGATAGCGGTATTGGAGCCGCAGGTTGTCCGAGACCTCGGCTTCCTCATCCAGGGGAAACGGAGGAGTTTCACTGGTGTTCAGAATTTTCAGGGTATCGACCAGCACCTCTATTTCTCCGGTGGCCAATTTGAGATTGGCCATATCGTCGGGCCGGGGCTCTACCTTTCCCTGAACGGCAATGACCCACTCGCTCCTCAAACGATGGGCCTTGGCGTGGACCTCAGGATTGACCTCAGGATTAAACACCACCTGAGTCAACCCCTGCCGATCCCTGAGATCGATAAAAATAACCCCGCCGTGATCCCGTCTGCGCAGAACCCACCCCATCAGAGTAACTGTTTCGCCGACCTGGGCCAGGCTCAACTCGTTGTTGTGGTGCGTCCTGCGCAGTGTTCCCATTGAATCAATCATATTCATTCCTATTCGGGTCTCTACAACCCGTTAATCTCACACTAGAAAAATATGGTTCGGCCTCTTATTACTCCACCGCATCGGTGAGAAAGGATGCGATCGAGTCCAGGTTCAGCTCAGTCTGTTCGCCGGACTCCATATCACGTAGAGGCGCCTGATTGTCTGCCAGCTCCTGGCTGCCGACAATCAGCGCATAACGGGCACCGGCTCGGTCAGCCTGTTTCATTTGACTTTTCAGGCTCTTACCATCAAGGTCCATAGCCACCCTCAAACCTTGTCCTCTCAACTCATGCATGAGCTTAAAGGAATAATCTGCCGCCTCCTCCCCAAGGCCTGCAATAAAAAGATCTATTTCAGCGATTTTATCGGACTGTTCTTCATGCTGCTTCAGCAGCAGCACCAACCGCTCTATTCCCATCGCAAATCCGATGCCAGGTATTTTAGGTCCGCCGAGCATCTCGATGAGCCCGTCGTACCGTCCACCGGCGCACACCGCGGACTGAGCCCCCAATTGATCGGTAATAAACTCAAAAGTGGTGCGGACATAATAATCGAGTCCGCGAACCATAAATTTATTCACCTTGTATTCAACTTCGAGAAGCTCTAGGTTCCTTCTTACCTCGGTGAAGTGCACGGAACAGCCTTCACAGAGGTAGTCGATAACGGATGGCGCCTCCTCAACCTGACGCCGGCACCCTTGTTTTTTACAATCGAGCACCCTTAGGGGATTTCTTACGCTTCTGCGTTGGCAATCTTCACACAAATTATCCAGACGCTCCTCGATAAAGGCGAGCAGGACCCGGCGATACCCTGGTCTGCAAGCTGGGCAGCCAAGTGAGTTGATCTCCAGCGAAGTTGTCACCCCGAGCTCTGCAAACAGTGCATCTCCAAGGCTCATCAACTCGGCGTCAAGTCGCGGGCTTGCTGAACCAAGCACCTCGACGTCAAGCTGATGGAACTGGCGCTGCCTTCCTTTCTGCGGACGTTCATGCCGGAACATGGGGCCGATAGTGAAAAGCCTTTGCACCGGTCGGAGGCCATGCATACTGTGTTCTATATAGGAACGCATCAAAGAAGCCGTGGCTTCCGGTCGCATGGTGATCTGTTTATCGACGAAGGTGTACATCTCCTTTTCGACTATGTCGGTATCGGCACCAATGGAGCGGGAGAAAAGTTCAGTTTTCTCCAGCACAGGAACACGGACCTCGGCAAAATGGAAGCGCTCGAGCACACTCCTGGCGTTTTCTTCGACTCGCCTCCACAGAAGTATCTCGTCGGGAAGTATGTCTTTAAAGCCGTTCAGGGCTTTTATTTTCAATTGATTGCCTCCAATTATAAATTGAAAAACGGATAAGTTAACCTCGTAATGGTAATTTTGTCAAGCTGCAGCAGGGAGGTCAATTATCAACACAGCAGTCCTTGCCAAAATCTGTATGGTTTCGAAATAGTGTCGTTTTTGCTCATAAAACGAAAGACTCTGCACTGTTCGACTCACGGCTTTCCCACGCGCCCTTAAGGAGACATTGCTTGACAAATAGCAGCGCACTAGGCATTATCGAGGCTCGATAAAATGGTTGCCGTCCTGAAGCGGCTTATTTCACTTGCAGAGTAAAAGGCCCGAGATTTCTACTGCAGGTATATTGCCATTATCCAAAAGATGAAATTTTGAATTCAACCAGAAAAAGGCGTGAGCGGGATGGAGACCAGGTCAGGTAACGCCTACAGGAGTAGCACCCAATTATGAAATTACCATCACTTCAAATCGGCAATTTAAAAGCTAAAATACCCTTGATTCAAGGCGGTATGTCCATTCGCGTTTCCACTTCCGCACTTGCCGTTCCCGTTGCCGATTGCGGAGGAATTGGCGTTATCGGTGGCTCCGGCATCCTTGCCGACGAGTTGAAAGAAGACGTCTTACGAGCAAAAGCCGCCACCGACGGTATCATTGGCGTAAACATCATGTACGCCGTCAAGAATTTCTACGAACTGGTCACCGGTTCCATCGAGGCCGGCGTGGACATGATCATCACAGGTGCGGGCTTTTCCAGGGATATATTCAAGATCGGTAAAAAGTATAACGTACCGATCGCCATGATCGTCTCTTCACCGACCCTGGCACGACTGGCCGAAAAGCTTGGTGCTGCTGCGGTCATTGTCGAATCCAAAGAAGCCGGCGGGCACCTCGGCACCGACAAACCGTTGCGTGCCATTTTCCCGCCGATCAGGGAAGTGGTAAAGAAAATTCCGCTTATCGCTGCCGGAGGTATTACCAATGGTTATGAAATGGCGGAAATGATGGACGAATACGGGGCTGACGGTATTCAAATCGCCTCCCGGTTTGTGTTGAGTGAGGAATGCCCGGTCGCTGATGAATTCAAACAAGCATATCTGGATGCCAAGAAAGACGACATTGTGCTTACCTCTTCACCTGTGGGTCTTCCCGGGCGAGCTCTCAATTCACCGTTTGTCAGAGCAGTTGCTAAAGGCATCGACGTCACCGCCGAGAAATGCAAGCTCAAATGTCTGAAAAAATGCGATTATCATTACTGTATCAATGACAGACTCAATGCTGCGCGTGTAGGGGACCTCGAAAAAGGCCTTTTTTTCTCCGGCGAAAATACTTACAAAATGAGTTCGATCCTGTCGGTAGCCGAGATCTTTAAGCAGTTCATCAACCAGGCTGAATCAGTCTACAAGGAAAAGCGCTCCTTTTCCGTACCTGCCGAATAGGCCAAAGCCAGTCAGATCTGCGCTTACTTCTCCCGATTCCGACGATGAATGCAACGCCGAATATCATCGAGCCGTCCGAACATCCAATTAGAACGGACATGATCGATGACGAAGCCCTCCATGTCATGCGCAAGCTCAATCGAGCCGGGTTTTCCAGCTATCTGGTCGGCGGCGGAGTACGTGATCTTTACCTTGGCAAAACACCTAAGGACTTTGACATCGGTACCGATGCGCGGCCGGGTCAGATACGTCGGCTATTCAACAACAGCCGTACCATCGGCAGGCGATTCAGGCTTGTCCAGGTATTTTTTAAGAACAGAAAAACAATCGAGGTCTCGACCCTGCGTTCGCTCAGCGAACACGACATCGATGGCCCGGAGGCTGTTCTGGCGCCCAACAACACCTATGGTACTCCGGACGAGGATGCCCTGCGCCGCGATTTGACCATCAACGCCCTGTTCTATGAAATCCAAAATCGTACGATCATCGATTATGTGGGTGGCGTAAATGACCTGGATCGAGGCATTATAAGAATCATCGGCGCAGCCGACAGACGCATCACCAACGACCCGGTTCGTATGATGCGGGCGGTCAGGCACAGCGTGCGCAACCATTTCATGGTAGAAGAAGAGAGTTGGGCCGCGATTTGTCGAAATCACCACCTGCTCAGGCTTTGCCCACCTTCCCGATTACGGGATGAAACCCTCAATGACATTTATAGTTCAGTTGCTGCCGAGTGGTTCGAGCTCAGTCTTGACGGAAATCTCTTTACCGAACTGTTTCCCATCTACCAGGAACAGCTGGCCACGAAAATGCACGACGGTGCGAGCTGCCGTGACCACCTCGCCCGCATCTTTCTTACCATCGACCGCGTGAACAGGCAAGCGGTCGCCAGCGGCAATCACCGCCAGCCCGACTACTTTTTCCTGGCCTTCCTCCTGATTCCCTGGGCCGAAATCAGTTTCAATCTTGTCGAGCTCAAACTCAAAGGCCCCCAACTTTATCAGCTTGCCAAGCACATCCGTGAGACAGTTAACCAGACCATCGGCCTCGATTTCAATCTGCGGCGCTCGACCCGTCAGGAGATAACCACCCTGCTCGCCCACCTCCCGCTGCTGCACCTCAACCAGAATGAGAACAGCTGGCCTAAATGGCTCAAACGCAAAAGTTATTTCAAGAAATGCCGGCTGCTCTACCTGTTCTATCGAGAGGCAATCGAGGGTGTCGAGGCAGAGGATTATAATTACCCGGTCGATGAATCATCTGAAAAACACAAACGCCAACGGTCCAAGCGATCAAAAAAATCCCGGCGCCAGGGCCGGCCTGCATTCAGCGGCTCCAAACGCGGCGGTGTCTTTGGATTCAAACGTTGAGACAGGGCCCCAAGTACCAATAGATTATTTTATGTTCCTCTCCTTGGGTGAACAATTTCTTTTCTCTCTCCCCGCAAATATCATTCCTCCAACCCTGAAAATATAACGCATTTGGCCGTTATCCTTGTCATCGGTTTCTGGGTAAAATGAATTGACATTCATCGCTCATTCCTCTATCTATAGTACTTGTGCGATTGGTAACGAGAACTTGAAACCCGACCGTGGGCGGATGAAAAGGGAGCTTCCAGCTGCGATTCGGGGATCAGGTTTTTAAACTATAACCTTTAGAAAATAGAGGTGATAACTGCGCTTTGCGCCAACTTGTTGTCTCAACATTAGGAGGTTGATATGGCAGACACGGTAAACAAAACCTTGGATCCGCGTGTGAACCGGCGCGGCTTCCTGAAGGGATGCACCATGGCGGCGGCCGCTCTTGGACTTTCCGAATCGATGGTCCCCAAAATGGTGGAGGCTGCGACTTCGGCCCAGCGTCCTCCGGTCATCTGGCTGCACTTTCAGGAATGCACAGGGTGTACTGAAACGATGCTCAGGGGCGCCCATCCGGATCTGGCCAACCTGATCCTCGACATCATTTCCCTCGATTATCATGAAACCGTCATGGCTGCTGCCGGCCATCAGGCTGAGCAGGCACTGCATGACTCGATGGAGAAAAATGCTGGAAAATACATTCTGGTGGTCGAGGGCGGTATCCCCACCGCTGAGAATGGAATCTACTGTAAAATCGCCGGCAAGACCGCCATGGAAAGCCTCGAGGAGGTTGCCGCTAACGCCGCCGCGATAATTGCCTACGGCACTTGTGCCACCTTCGGTGGTGTGCAGGCCGCCAAGCCCAACCCAACCGGCTCCGTGGGGGTTGATTCACTGGTGTTTGACAAGCCGATTATCAACATCTCAGGCTGTCCACCGAATCCGGTCAACTTTCTCGGCACGGTACTTCACTACCTTACCTTCCAAAGACTCCCAGCTGTCGACAGCCTCAAGCGTCCTAAGTTCGCCTATGGCCGCCGCATTCACGATCATTGTGAACGTCGCGCCCATTTCGATGAAGGCCGCTTCGTTGAACAGTTCGGTGACGAATATCACAAACAGGGCTACTGCCTCTACAAAGTCGGCTGCAAAGGTCCCGAGACCTTCGCCAACTGCCCGGTCGCCCGCTTCAACGAAGCAGGCGTCTGGCCGGTATCCGTTGGCCATGGCTGCATAGGCTGCACTGAGCCTAAATTCTGGGATACCATGACACCGTTTTACGACAGGCTCCCGGATGTCACGATTCCCGGTTCCGGCATCGTCGATGACGCCGACCGGATCGGTACCAAGGTGCTTGGTGTGACTGCAGCAGCAGTCGGTATCCACGCTGCTGTCGGTATAGGAAAACGGCTGATCAAAGGCAAATCCGACAGCGAAGGTTAATTGCTGATTCTTATTAACTTGCGCAAACAACCACTTTTGGAGGTTTAACAGATGGCTCAGAAAATCACCATTGATCCGATTACCAGGATCGAAGGTCACTTACGAATAGATGTGGAAGTCGACGGCGGAGCAGTCACCAATGCCTGGTCCTCCGGTCAGATGTTCAGGGGGCTGGAAATCATCCTGCAGGGCAGAGACCCGCGTGACGCCTGGCATTTCGTCCAGCGCATCTGCGGGGTCTGCACCACCGTCCACGCACTCGCTTCTGTCCGTGCGGTCGAGGATGCACTGAAACTCGAGATTCCGTACAATGCCCAGCTGATCAGGAACCTGGTCCAGGGTATCCATTGCCTGCACGATCATATCGTCCATTTTTATGCACTTTCAGCCCTTGACTGGGTAGATGTGGTGTCCGCGCTCGACGCCGATCCGGTGAAGACCCAGCAGCTGGCAGAATCGCTGTCAGAATGGCCGGGCAACAGCTCCAAGCGGTTCGCCGCCGTCAAGGCCAAGGTCAAGGCCCTGGTCGAGAGCGGACAGCTTGGACCGTTCGCCAACGCCTACTGGGGACACTCGGCCATGAAACTGCCGCCCGAGGCCAACCTGATGGCGGTTTCCCACTATCTCGAGGCCCTCGACTATCAGCGCAAAGCCACCACGGCTTTGGGCATTATCTCAGGTAAGAACCCGCATATCCAGAATCTATCCGTTGGTGGTGTGACTTCCGCTATCAATCCAGATAACGAAGCCACCCTGAACATGGAGCGCCTCTTCCGGGTCAAGGACCTGGTTCAAGAGGTTCGCGGCTTCATCAACAACGTCTACCTGGTCGACCTGGCCGCCGTTGGGGCTCTGTACGCCGAATGGCTGCCCTACGGTGCAGGGGTTACCAATTACCTGGCTGCTCCGGACATGCCGACCAACGCCGCAGCAACCGAGTTCGACTTGCCCGGCGGCACCATCATGGGTGGAGATCTGGCTGGCGTAAAAGCTTTTAAAGATCATCGCGATCCCTATTTCAAGGACAATGTCCAGGAGTCGATTGCCCGTGGCTATTATGACGGCGACTGGCAGAAACATCCGTGGGAATCAGAGACTGTGCCCGCGGCCCAGGATTTTGATGCCGACGGCAAATACAGTTGGCTCAAAGCTCCGCGCTTCGAGGGCCAGCCCATGCAGGTCGGTCCTCTCTCCCAGATGCTGGTCGGTTACGCCCAGGGTCACGAAGGCATCGTCAACGGTGTCAACGGCGCCCTCGATCTGGTCAGCAAGATTGCCGGCACCAAGGTCGGTCCCGAGGCACTGTTCGGTACCCTTGGCCGCCACGCGGCCCGAGCGGTCCGCTGTTCATTGATGGCCGATCTGACCCTCAAGCATTGGGATCTGCTGGTTGACAACATCGGCGGAGGCGATCTGGAAATCTTCAATCCGCCGACCTTCCCGAAGGGAGAGCAGAAAGGTGTCGGCGTCCACGAGGCGCCGCGCGGTCTGCTGTCGCACTGGATCGTCATCCAGGATGGTAAAATCAAGAATTACCAGGCAGTAGTACCGTCCACCTGGAATGCCGGTCCGCGTGACGCCCAGGATCAGCTTGGACCTTACGAAGCTTCTCTGATCGACAACCCGATTGCCGATCCGGAGCGGCCGCTCGAGGTTCTGCGCACCGTTCACTCCTTCGATCCATGTATCGCCTGTGCCGTGCACATGCTGGATCCGGAAGGCCGTGAAGTGATGAAAGTCAAAGCTCTGTAATCATGAGATTGACGATAACTTTCAACTTACGGTCCCAACCGACAGGAGGGTATTATGGAATATGAGAAGAAGAAAGTCTGGAGCATCCTGCTTCGGCTCTACCATTGGGCGTTTGCACTGTCTATCGTTACCTTGTGCATTACGGGTTTTTACATCCATGACCCGTGGACCAATTCTCTGACGGAAGGTAGTGCGTCGTTCATCATGACCTGGATGCGGTTTGTCCATTTTGTCGCCGGTTATGTGTTTACCGCGGCGGTGTTGGCCCGGATCTTTTTGTATCTTTTCGGCAACAAGCAGGAACGAATTCTCGAGCACCTGCCGGTGACGCCGCGAAATATTAAAAATTTCTTCAACACCATCCTGCGCTACAGCTACATCAAGGGTGGTCATGATGCAGACCGGCTCGGACACAACGTGCTGGCCGGCCTCACCTATGTACTCATCATCATTGCAGCAGTCTTCCAACTGATCGGCGGTTTTTACCTGCTCTTTCCGGAAGTACCAATCTGGGAACAGTATGGTGTGCTGATCTTCGGCAGCCAGCAGTCGGCCCGCTATATTCATCATCTGCTGATGTGGCTGTTCATGATTTTCGCCTTAATTCATGTCTATCTGGTAATCTGGAACGATATCAGAGAGCCGGAGGGGCTTGTCTCAGCAATTTTTACAGGTGTCAAATTCCACCACAAGGCGTAAATCCATAAAAAACGGGGTCGAAATTCTCGTCCGGGGCACAGTCCAGGGTGTGGGGTTTCGGCCCTTCGTTTTTAAGCTCGCCTCCCGTTTTTCCATTTTCGGCACTGTTACCAACACCAGCGAAGGTGTGGTCATCAGGGCGGCCGGACCGCAGGTCTTCTCTTTTATCGACGCGCTAAGCGACGAAGCCCCGCCGCTTGCCAGGATCGACGAGCTATCCTATCGTCCCTTGGAAAAACCGATGCTGGAGAAATCGTTCACCATTATCGCCAGCCAGACTACCAAATCTTCCCGAGCCAATATCCCTCCGGACATCTCTGTGTGCGAGGATTGCTTTGCAGAACTAACCGACCCTGCCGATCGGCGATTTGGTTATCCGTTTATAAACTGTACCAATTGTGGACCCAGATTTTCGATCATCGAAACCATTCCTTACGACCGTCCCAAGACGTCGATGAAACTTTTTGACATGTGCGATGACTGCAGCCGGGAATATCTCGACCCCCTGGATCGCCGTTTTCATGCACAACCCAACGCCTGTCCGCTCTGCGGACCGACAATTTATCTGCATGACACGCAGGGACAACGAATGGAGTGCGAGGATGTAATCGAATATGCAATCTCAGCCATAACCAGCGGAAAGGTCTTGGCACTTCGAGGGCTGGGTGGTTTTCATCTCTGCGTTGACGGCTGCTCGGAGAGCGGTGTCGACAGGTTGAGAAAGCGTAAAAATAGACCGGACAAACCTTTGGCGATCATGGTCAAGGACCTGGACCAGGCTGAAACTCTCTGTGATCTTTCCGATCGGGAAAAAATGAGCTTGACTTCACCGCAACACCCGATTGTCCTGCTCAGACCAAAACCACACTCACCACTGGCTGTAAATCTGGCCCCCAAAATGAGCGATATCGGGCTCATGCTGCCCTATACCCCGCTGCATCATTTGCTGTTTGCTCATCCTGAATGTCCGGCCGCCCTGGTTATGACCAGCGGCAATATCAGCGGTGAACCGATCTGTACCTCGAACGAGGAGGCGCTTAGCAGACTTGCTGGGATTGCGGATCTATTTGTTCTGCACAATCGCGACATTGTCACTCGGGTCGATGATTCGGTGGTCAAGCTATTGGCTGGAGATATCCGGTCACTGCGACGGGCCCGAGGATACGCCCCTGAACCGGTTCAAATTTCCCAGGAACTACCGGAGCTTATCGGCTGCGGAGGAGGACTGAAAAGTACTTTCAGCCTGGCACGCGGTACTTCTATCTATCCCAGCCAGCATATAGGCGATCTGTTCAACACCGCCTCCCTTGGCTTTTACACCGAATCGGTGGACAATCTCAAACGGCTCTACGAGATCGAACCGGTGGCTGCCGCCTGCGATCTACATCCCGACTATCTCAGTTCACATTATGCCAAAGATCTCGATCTTCCCCTCTACCGGATCCAGCATCATCACGCCCATGCGGCGGCAGTGATGGCGGAACACAATTTGGAGGGACCGGTGCTGGCCGTGGTACTTGACGGCACCGGCTACGGAACCGACGGGACCATCTGGGGCGGGGAGGTGCTCCAGGCTGATCTTAAAAGCTTTACCCGTCTTGGCCATCTCGAACAGCTGTGCCTGCCCGGCGGTGATGCAGCAACGGAGGAACCCTGGCGCATGGGGATGTCTCTTCTCCACCGCCTTTTCGGCGAAGATGGCGGTAGGATGGACTATTTTTCCTCCATCGATCCGACTGCCAGAAATGTTCTCGTCCAGATGCTGGAGAACCGCTTCAATACACCGCTGACCTCCAGTTGCGGCCGCCTCTTCGATGGAGTTGCCGCACTGCTGGGGCTGACGCCCGTTGCCACCTTCGAGGGCCAAGCGGCCATGCAGCTCGAAGCCCTGGCCCGGCAGTCATTGACAACCGAGTGGAAAGATATATTGATTGATGAGATTGAGGATGCAGATCGCTATCTGATAAAAGCAAAAGAACAAAGGTGGGAGATTATTTCTTCAAAATTTGTTAAACAAGGGTTAGACGATATCTCTTCCGGTAAGGACCGGTCCACAGTCGCGTTGCAGTTTCACTCCTGGCTGATCAGTTGTATCTCCCGCCTCGTCGAGAAACTCTCTGGAACCACAGAAATTCGTGATGTCGTGCTTTCCGGCGGCTCCATGCAAAATGGCATCCTGCTTGAAGGTTTATTATTCGCCCTGACCAGACGAGGGCTTACCCCCCACACCGGGACATGCATCCCGATAAACGATGGGGGCGTTTCCGTCGGTCAGGCATTGATTGGAGGTATGCAACATGTGTCTCGCAGTACCCATGAAAGTTGAGCAGATCTACGGAGATCCAGACGATTTCACTCAGGATCAGATTGCTGTGGTCAATATGGACGGGGTGGGCAGAAAGATCAGACTCGACGTCGTCGATCGCTGGCCTGAGGTAGGCGACTACGTGATCGTCCACGCCGGCTTTGCCATTCACTCGTTGATCGAGGAGGAAGCCCAAAAAAATATCGAGCTGATCAGGGAGATGGCTTCCCATATGCCGGAAGAATTGCTGCTGGCCGGGGATGATACGTGAAATACATTGATGAATACCGCGACAGCAACCTGGTAAAACCCCTGGTTGAGGAGCTGAAAAAAACTCTGACCAGGCCGGTACGGTTGATGGAGGTATGCGGGACCCACACCATGGCCATCTTTCGCAATGGCATTCGCTCAATCCTACCCGATGGGATGGAGATTGTCTCAGGACCGGGCTGTCCCGTGTGCGTCACCTCCGCCTCCCATATGGACGCTTTCATCGCCATGGCCGAAATTCCTGGTGTCCGAGTGGCCATCTTCGGTGATCTCTTTCGGGTTCCAGGCAGCAATGGCTCCCTGGCCAATGCAGCCGCCAGAGGTGCATACATCGATGTGGTTTATTCACCGATGGACGCCCTGGAATTGGCCCGCAACAACCCGGACGACACAGTGGTGTTTCTTGGCGTCGGATTCGAGACCACTACCCCGGGCATAGCGGCAACGATTCTGGCCGCCCATCACGAGGAGATCGACAATTTTTGCGTGTTCTCCACCCAGAAGGTCATTCCCGGACCACTCGAGGCCTTGATGCAAGACCCAGAGCTCAATATTAACGCCCTGCTCTGCCCCGGTCACGTCTCGGCAATTATCGGGGCAGGCGCCTATCAGCCGTTTGTCGAACAGGGTCTGGCCTGCGTCGTCGCCGGATTCGAACCGGCCGATTTGGTCAACGGTCTGATTCTGCTGGCCAAGCAGGTGGGCAGCGCTACTCCCAAAGTCGAGAACCTCTATCCCCGGGTGGTATCCTGGGAAGGCAACAAGCGTGCACTGGCAATGGTGGAGGAAATCTTCGAACCCACCGACATGGAATGGCGCGGGTTGGGCGTGATTGAACAAAGTGGCCTGGCAATCCGGGAAAAATTCCAGAAGTTCGACGCTGAAAAACGATTCGATATCAAGCTCGTCCCCACCGAGGAACCCAAAGGCTGTTTGTGCGGAGCGATTCTCAAAGGCCAGACCGTACCTCCTCTTTGTCCTCTTTTCGGCACCCGCTGTAATCCCTCCACGCCCGTAGGGCCGTGCATGGTCTCCAGTGAAGGCACCTGTGCGGCATACTATAAATACGGTAGAGACGACTCGTGAACGTCAGGCCAACGCTTCGGCCATAAGACCGACCACCCCGCATGCGGAATAATCATTATGGCAGACGACACCATTCTACTCGACCACGGCAGCGGCGGACTGGCCAGCCAGGAACTGATCAGTGATCTCTTCCTTAAGCACCTCGACAGCCCGGTGCTCAGAGACCTCGAAGACAGCGCGGTGATCGACAACCAGGCCGGCAAGCTGGTGTTCACCACTGACAGCTATGTGGTTGACCCGCTCTTTTTTCCCGGCGGTGACATCGGCAAACTCGCTGTTCACGGCACCATCAACGATCTGGCCATGCGCGGCGGCAGGCCACTGTGCCTCAGCCTGGCCTTGATTCTTGAAGAGGGCATGCCACTTGATGATCTGGAAAAAATTATCATTTCAGTTGCCGAGGCTGCAAGCGAATCCGGTATTCCGGTTGTCACTGGAGACACCAAAGTGGTGCCCCGGGGCAAAGGCGACAAGGTGTTCATCAACACCTCTGGTATCGGAGTTGTCGATGACTCGCTCTCTCTATCCTCAAAAAACGGAAGACCGGGTGATGTGGTCATCCTGTCGGGCACCATGGGCGATCATGGTATCACCATCATGACCCGCCGGGCCGGTATCGCCCTGGAAGGAAATCTCAGAAGCGACACCATGCCTCTTCACCGGCTGGTAGACTCCATTCTTACGGCCTTTCCGAAAGCAGTGAGAACATTTCGCGATCCCACCAGGGGTGGAGTGGCCACCACCCTCAATGAAATTGCCGCAGCCAGTTCTCTTTTAATAAGTCTCCAGGAAGAGGCGCTGCCGGTCAGACCGGAAGTGAGGGCGGCCTGTGAAATTCTCGGCCTGGAGCCGCTTTACCTGGCCAACGAGGGTAAATGTGTGGCAGTGGTCGATGGCAAGGAAGCTGAAAACATTCTTGACTTAATCAAACAACAGGATGAGGGGCGTGAGGCGGTGATCATCGGCAGACTCGAAGAAGGAAAAGCGGGCCGCGTGCTGATCAATACCCCAATCGGCGGCTCCCGGGTTGTAACCCCACTGCACGGAGAACCACTTCCCAGAATCTGCTGACCTATAAAAAATGGTAAATAAAAAAATTGGTATACTCGGTATCGGTAACCTGATCGTAGGCGACGAGGGTTTTGGAGTCCATACGGTGCGCTACCTCGAAGAGCATTACGAATTCCCTGACAACGTATTGATCAAGGATGGCGGCACTGCAGGAATTTACATGAGCCCGTTCCTGGAAGAATGTGATCCGGTGCTGGTGATCGATGTGGTTGACATAGAAGCGGAACCCGGCTCCATGCACTATTACTCAAGCGAGGATGTCAAAGCCGGTAAAATCAGTACCCGCATGTCGCCCCATCAGCTCGGTCTGCTCGAAATTCTGGAGATCTGTAAATTACGGGATGCCGCCCCTGAAACCCTTGAGTTCTACTGCGTGGTCCCCCACACGCTCGAAACCAGTACCGAACTTTCAGAAGTGGTGGCGCCACGCGTTAAAGAGATTAGTGGCATCGTCCTCAAACGCCTGGCAGAGCTGGGTGTTGAAGTGAAACAACGATCAAGCTAGACGGTGTATCACCATGCATGAAATGTCGCTTGTACAAGGACTGCTCCAGCAGCTCCACGACATCGCCGGTCAACACAATACCAGCCGGGTTCTGAAGGTTACCATGGTGATCGGCCCGCTCTCAGGCGTGGTGGTTGATTCATTCAAATTCGGCTTTGAAATCCTGACCAAACAAGATGCGCTCGTCAAAGATGCCGAACTTGAAATCGTCATCCCCAAAGTCGTTTATCGGTGCAGCAACTGCCAGAACCTGCAGAAAACTGCTGGAGAACGTCCACACCAGTGTGCTGCCTGCGGTGATACGCTGCTGATCACCGAAGAGGGCAATGATTTAATTTTGCAGCAAGTTGAAATGGAATAATCAGAAAGGTGAATCTATGTGTGATGCATGCGGTTGTCAGACCCATACCCACGATCATGACCATGAACAGGATCACAGCCATACCCATGATGACTCAGTGATTATCGATATCAACCGGTCGCTGTTTGAGGCCAACGATGCGATGGCACGCTCCAACCGGGTCCATTTTGACGAGCAGCGCCTCGTCGTGCTCAACCTTATTTCCAGTCCCGGATCAGGCAAGACAACACTGCTGGAACACACTATCGACAGGATCGGCGACGAGATCAGCATCGGTGTCATCGAGGGCGACATCGAAACGGAACGCGACGCCGAGCGTATCAGAGCCAAGGGGGTGCCGGCCATCCAGCTCACCACCGGCGGCGCCTGCCACCTCGATGCGTCGATGATTCACCGCGGCTATCACCAGCTCCAGAAAGAACCCGGGGGTGATACCATCGACCTGCTGGTCATTGAGAATGTCGGAAATCTGGTCTGCCCCGCCACCTTCGATCTTGGCGAGCATCAACGGGTGGTGCTCGTGTCGGTGCCCGAGGGGCCTGATAAACCGGCCAAGTACCC
>JABDQA010000225.1 GCA_013042475.1 Desulfofustis sp. | reverse complement strand
GCTGGAGTGCCCTGCCCCGGTAGAAGGGGCGCCCCTTGCTGTAATTGTGATAACGCTTGATCAGAGCTTTCCTGAATTTTTCGTCGCTGTCTTTGAGCACTAGTGAAGTGATGCCAGATTCGACAGGGCGTAGACCATCGGAGATGGGGTTGTCCCCGATATGCAACCAGGTTTTTTCATCGATCTGAAATTTCTTCTGAACGAGAGGGAAGGCCCTCCCTGAAGCCTTGGCTAGAAAAGTATCAGCCGAAGAAATGACATCTTCGAAATAGGGCAGTATGCCAGCTCGATCGAGCAGAATTTTCAGATGTATGGCCGGCAAGTAGACATCGGAAATAACAAACAGCCGCTTACCCTGCAAGTGAAGCTCTTTGACCAATTCCAGCAAGGGAGCTCGAGGAATCAGCATACTACTTTCCATATGCAGCTCGTAGTTGGTTACCTTGTTGAGCAAGTCATCCGTGTAATCCGAGCCAAAGATGCCCCTCAAGGTCTGCTCCATGAATACCGGGTAGCATGCTTCCTGGTCCTCATACGTCCTGCCTGTTTCCAGCCTCTGCGCCTTTTCCGTCTCGTCCCTGATTTTCTGAACCGTCTGCCAGGAAATCTTTCTTTTCCCTTGCGAAGCGAGAGCCGAGATGTACCGTGCGACTGGCCGTTTAACCAGATCAGGATCATGGATTCGCCTAATAAGGAGCGTGTCGAACAGGTCAAAGCTGACCGTTTGATAGGCACTGGCCATGCTCCTACCGGCGGCGACCAGTTGATTTATCGTGTAATAGGTATGTGAGCTAACGTTAGGGTAGTTCATGAAGGATCATCAGGACAACTTCTTTCTCAGCCACTTCTTCATCGCCCGCTTCAATTCTTTCAGGGCAGGCCGAACCCCTTCCTGCTGTGAAGGATGCAACTGCAGGCGCACGTCGTAGAGTTCACGCTCCAATTCAACCAGTCGATCACTGCCAACTTGCGCGTAGTTCCTATATGGCTCAGGAATTGCTTCAAGCATATATTTTCTGATCAGCTCCTTGTCTTGTTCACGACCTATCACCGCGGCTTCGCTCAAAGTATTACCACCGTGGATACGGTAGTAAACGAGTCGCTGGTCATCCATATATTTTACCCTGTCAGGAAATGTGTGGATCATCCGCAGGATATAATCGTAGTCATGCAGATACCTCAACGAAGAAAATTGTCCAATCTGTTTTGACGCCTCTGCAGTCATGAACAGATTCGAGGTGGTTACCATCAGATTCCCTCTGAGGAAGGCTGCGTAAAGATCGCTGCAGGCAAAATAGTGGTCACGATTAGTCTTATACCAGACATTCCACCAGAGGGCTGGATCGGTAAATTCCCTGTCATCATCATCAATCGGGATAACATCTGTAAAAGCGCATACAGTGCCATGACCTTCACAGCAGGTGACCAGTTTCTCAAGTCTGTCCGTTGTATAGATATCGTCTGAGTTTAGAATGGAAATGTATTTGCCCTGAGCCATAGATATGGCTCTATTGATGGTATTGTAGGCATCCTGATTTTCCTGATAATAATAGCGCAGACGGCGATCTTCGTAAGTCTTTATGACAGCTTCAGTACCATCGGTGGACCCATCATTCACAATTATCAGCTCGAAGTCGGAGTACGACTGATTGAGTACGCTCTCGATAGCCGCACCGATGAAGCGCTCATGGTTGTAAGCTGGGATTACAACGGATATGAGAGATGACATTGCTTTTCACATAGATGAAAGATTACATCGAACACGGAGTACATTCGAAAAGAATAGTAACTAAAGGTGTCAGTTCGTACAGAAGATGTCCTCTCAAGTCAAGAAATTCTTGTCAATTCACTCCCCGTTTCCATTCGTTAAATCGAGCCACGTCGATATTGTTCTCATCAAGTATACCTGGGTTGTAGAAAGGATCGATCGTTTCAAGAACCGAGGCCCATCTTTTCTGGAATGCTTTTTTCTCCAGATGCGCTCGCTTCTCTTTTTCCGCTTCACTGATTCCTTTAATGGAATCTACAGTCAATCTAGCAAAGGGAGTGTACAATATTTTATACCCGGATTCACAAGCCTTAAGAGCTAGATCGTGCATGGCAAATAGCTCGGGAAACTGCTCATAATCGAACCCTCCAAGTTGCAGATAGAGCTTTTGGGTAATCATGCAGAAATCTCCATTGCACAGTGAAACCAGTTGAGGACAATGGAGCCCGTTGAGGTGTCTTGTGCACGATGAGAGGAAATCAGCCAAATAGACTGGTGAGTCGCTAGTCAGATCGGGAACTAGAAGCGAGACCTCCTCACCCGACTGTCGCATGATTCTGCCGCAGGTCAGGCCGATCTCGTCATGTTGCTGAAGCGGAGTTAGAAGTTCTTCGAGCCAGTAGTCAGAGAACGCAATAGGCGCGTGGCGGATAAAAACAATGTAGTCACTTTCAATCGAGACTGCCTCTCGATGTAAAAGCTCGACGCGACTTAACCTATCTTCATTCTTGACGTCTATGTCGAGAAAGCCAGCATGGATGAAAGTGATGTTTTTAGAATGACAATTATCAGAGATTAATTCAGGAGGCGATCCAGCATCCCGAACCGTGGGAGGGGCAACAATGACCGAGATCTGGGGTTCATCGTTCTTACTATAGCGCGGATGATAGAAAAAATTGAACTCCGTATCCTCTACTCTAGCTTGAAGACCTCGGTTTTTTAGGGTTGTTTGGAGGGCATGCTTTCCGGCTTCATGGGCATACGATTTCCTGCTGTGGTTGATACTGGTAGATGTTTCCACAGCTCGCCAATGGTAGAGGATTCTGGGTAAATGGCTTATTTTTTCAGTTCTTTCAGACAGCCTAAGGATCAGATCATAGTCCTGCGCACCATCGCATTCTGGTCTAAACCCGCCTATTTCATCAAACAAGGCTTTTTCCGCAACCAGAAAATGAGTGACATAGTTATGGGAAAACAGCAGGTGCTGGTTGAAATCAGGTTTATAAAATACCGAAAGACGACTGGAGTCGTCGCCGATTAGGTCCTCATCGGTATAGAGAACTAAGGCTCCCGAACGGTTTATTTCTTTTACCAGGTAATAGAGACAGTCGTGAGCGAGTTCATCGTCATTGTCCAGGAATCCAACATATTCGCCGCCGGCCAGTTTGGCCGCAGAGTTGGTAGCCTCAGATATTCCCTTGTTTTCGTTGTGAAATACAATTTTAATCCGATCGTCTTTACCGGCCCAGCTTCTCAGCAATTCAGCTATTTCGGGACTGGTGCTGCAATCATCGGCCAGGCACAGCTCCCAGTTGGGATAGGTCTGATAAAGAACGGACCTGATACAGCAATTTAATAGACTTGGTTCAGGGTTATAAACAGGAACTAAAATCGATATCAGAGGCTTGGGATCAATGGAGGCGATTCTCGAATCGGTGTAGGTTCCTTTATGTACTCCAAGGTCCAGGTAGTGTGAGAGAATAGGCTCGATACCTGATACTCCGCTGATCTGGCTCTTATAAAAATCTGGGTCAAACCACTGGTTCGGTCGTTGTCCGGTCTCCAATGATGCTGTCAAATAGTGGGCAAAAGGGTCCTTGCTGGCATGGCTGGCGTCTGTGAGTGTCTGCAAGTAAGCCTGCGGATCAAAAACCGGATTGGGACTTCTGCCGTTTTCGGCATCGTAAAGTCTGTAATGGCGAATGATTATTTTCTTGTACTCTTTCAGTTTCGAAGCTTTATCAAGATAATAATCAACATCGAAAAACAGACTTGGACTGATGACCTGAGGAGAACCGAATTTTGCGTAATGTCTCAGGGGATTGCCGTCTTCATTCACCCAGTCGCTGCGCCGGCGATAGATTTCTGGATTAAAGTAAGGACCGGGCCAGAAATCCTGTTTCCATCCTTCTCTAAGGTAATGAGCATAAGCATTGCCTTTCAGGCCATCAGGAAAATATTTTCTTAGGTAATAGAAAAGGTCGAATAGAGAATGAGGATTGGGAAGTTGGCGCCATTCATCTTTGGTGAAATCCAGGCTCGCTCTAATTTTGCGTTCGAACTGGATGTAGAACCAGAAGAGGTCGTCAATGCTCGCTTTGTCGAACTTCCCCGTCTGGCAGAAAAAATCGGTATCGAAAGGAGGGTTGGAGCGGCAGAAAAACCGGTAATCGTTGTTGATATATGATTTGATGAATCGAGCAATCTTCTGTTTCCGGTTCATCATTCAGCCTTTGGCATTACAGCCGATTTTCTCGGGAGATGAATCACTTTTTACGTTTTGGCATTAACCATTGAGTCAACGAAGCCTTTCCCGTGCCGGAGTCATGGGTGTTCAAAGCAAATCTGAGGATCTCTCTTAGCGCTTGTTCTCCGGTTGATTTTATGTTCAAAAAAACTTTGACCTCTTTTGTCTTCTGCAATTGGTTGCTGTTTATGTGAAAAAACACCTGTGGATCGTCTGTCTCGAAAAGAAAAAAATTTCCATCCCGGAAATAAGCGTTTGAGCTGATATCATTGAGATCCAGTTTCTCTCTGGTGGCCTCTCCACCTAGCTCAATCGAGTGAATCTCAATACAGGCTGGGCAATCGATCGGATCAAACCTGACTTCTTTTCTGTTGACAAACTTGTCTAAAGGAAAGTGTATAATTTTCGTTTCACCAGTTATTTCTCTGGATATGCTGTCCTGGTCGGAGATCCCTTTTCCTTCATTTATGTACAGCCGACTTGTATATACCGGCTCGTTGTAATCCAGAATCGCATGTAGCCAGATTTCAATGTTTTCTCCAATAAAGGTGGCATGACGCTGATAGATGCGTTTGAACATATCGACTTTCTGCCATCTTTGTTTAGTGCGAACCATTGACGCAGGATCGACCCGGTAAAAAAAATGCGTGGCCGGCAACTGATGAACGTTCCTACCC
>JABDQA010000224.1 GCA_013042475.1 Desulfofustis sp. | reverse complement strand
TCAGCGGAAGAGGGCTCGAGACCCTGCGCTACGGCCCCATGAAACCGGTCGGTCTCGAGAATCCTCGCACCGGTGAACTGCCCCATGCAGTGGTGCAGTTGCGCAAAGAGAATCGACAGGGAACGCTTTACAACATGGTCGGCTTCCAGACCAAACTGACCCAAGGCGAACAGCAAAGAATTTTCCGGCAGCTGCCCGGTCTCGGCAAAGCTGCATTTGCCCGCTTCGGCTCGATTCATCGAAACACCTTTATCTGCGCCCCCGAACTTCTGCTGCCCACCCTGCAGACCCGGAAGAACCCTCAGCTGCTGGTGGCCGGTCAGCTATCAGGGGTCGAGGGCTATGTGGAATCAACTGCCATGGGACTTCTGGCAGGCATCAACGCAGCGAGGCTTCAGCAGAAAAGGAAACCGCTCAGACCGCCCCCTCAAACCGCACTGGGCGCACTCATCACCCATCTCACCGAATCAGATCCACGACATTTTCAGCCGTCCAACGTAAATTTCGGCCTCTTTCCGGCCTGGGAACAGAAGGTAGCTAAGCTGCTCAGGGGACAAATCAGGGCGGAACGCTCCAGAGAGGCTATGAGAGAGTGGGTTGCAGGCAACCGGATTTAAAATAAGGAAAGAAATAAGGGGACACAATACTTAATTCGGATGTGTATGAATTAAGTATTGTGTTTGAATGAATAAGTAGAAAGAGGAAGCCTCCCGCCAGCGGACAGCTCATAATGAGCGTGAGGCCGGAATAAACCGCCTCAAGTCAGACCCAACAGGAGGCTCCCATGGAAACTATGCACTACATTGGACTTGACGTCCATAAGAAAACCATCAGCTATTGCATTAAAAGCCATCAAGGCTGCACCATCGACCAGGGCACCATTGCGTCGACCCGACCGGCGTTGCGTAGCTGGCTTGGCCAACGAGACATGCCGTGGCTCGGCGCCATGGAGGCAACCATGTTCACCGGCTGGATTTATGATGTTCTCAAGCCGCACGCTACTGAGCTCAAGGTTGCCCATCCGGAGATGCTCAAGGCCATCACAGCTGCCAAGAAAAAGAACGACCGGGCCGATGCGGAGAAGCTGGCCGATTTGCTGCGTGTCGACCTGCTGCCCGAATGCACCATGATGTCGTCCGAGTTGCGTGAATTACGACGTATCCTCCGCTACCGGAACATGATCGTCCGCACTGCGGTGACCATGAAGAACAAGATCGCCGGTTTGTTGATGGAAACCGGCGTGTCTTATGACAAACGACGGTTGCACGGTAAACGATATTTTACCACCCTGATCAACCAGCGCCTGGAAGAGGTGCCGGAATCGGTGATCGAGCTCTTGCAGCTGAGCCGGAGCAACCTTGAGTTGTTCACCGCCATCCAGAAAAAGCTTATCAACGTACTGCGGCATCATCGCGCAATTCGTCAACGAGTTGAAACCCTGATGACGATCCCAGGCGTTGGTGAAATCCTGGCGCTGACCTGGGTGGTTGAGATGGGTGAGATAACGAGGTTCATGTCGACCCGTCAGGCGGTGAGTTATTGTGGACTGTGCAGTGCGCAGCGGGAATCCGCCGGCAAGGAGCAGCGTGGCCCGCTGTCGAAGAAACGAAACAAACATCTGCAGACGATGCTGGTCGAGGCGGCCAAACTGGCGCCTCGCTTCAATCCGCAGTTACAGACAGTACATGAACGTGCACTCAGGAAAGGAAACCGCAATCGGGCAACCCTTGAAGTTGCGCGACGGTTGGTAAAATACCTGCTGGCAGTTGACCGTCGAGGAACTCCGTTTGTTCCTTAGTCGTGCTAACAGATACTGCCGGCAGAATGAAGAAATAGCGATTCTTGGCAATGAAAGAGATCTTTAGCCATCGAGCCTTCCGTTTAGGGGACTGTGCGAGCTCTGCTGCGCACCATTATGTGTTTGAAGGTCGATGGGGTACCCACACTCAATCTTCTGTAAGGGAACAATTCCGAGACAGCAAATGGATGTCTGGTCTATGAGATCAACAGGACCATCACGAACGGGTTGAGACAGATCATTGGTGCTAAGAAGGTAATCAGTAACCGCTGGAGACATCCAGGAGGCGAAGGGGAAACCTCCGCTTTCCCCTTGACTTTACTTATCATGGATGTCCCCTTATTTCTTTTGTGTCCCCTTATTTCTTTATCTTCTTATTTCGACTACTTCTTCGCTACTATTCCACCTCTTTGAACCCCCAATAAGGGTACTCGAGCCGGTAGGCGGCCACCAGCCCGGGGCTGTGCTCCCTGCTGGCCACCAGCCAGAGGTTGGCGCTTCGATTAGTTGCTGAGGTGATTTTCTGGGCATCAGTCTCGGGGTAAAGCACCAGGGCATTGTCGGCACTGTATTCGATATCTCCCGACCCCTTGAAGATACCCATGTGCGGTGTTTCGTCATACGCACCCTTATCTCCTCTGGTAAGCTCGGAAATAATCAAAAACGACACCTGGTGCTCGTCTCTGATCGACTCAAACTGCCGGAGCCAGGCATCGATGCCGGTGCGACGTTCGCTGAAATCCTTGAACGGTAGTTTGTGCAGGCTGTCGATGATAACCACGCAATAATTCTGCCGGGTCTCGTGTTTGATGAAGTCGATGTGCCGTCGCATGATTTCAGGACTCAGGGCTCGATCATTCACTACCCTGAAGTGGTTCAGCATCTTCTTGAACTGGCCGTGGGCCTGCCGAAAACGTTTTTGCTCTTCCTCGGAGAAGGAGTTCTCGACCAGCTTATCCCCTTCGATCCTGCTCAATCGGGTCATTGTCCGCTGGTAGATTTTTTGACGCCCATTCTCAAAGTCGTAGTAGAGCACCGGCACCCCCCGGCAAGCCATCTCGGTGCCCACCTGAATCATGAAACAGGACTTTCCCGCCTTGGGAGGTCCGCCAAACACGTTGATGCCGTGCATGCCGTTGAGGGCATCATCGAGGGCTGTAAATCCCGATCTCAGGTTGGCATAAGCATCACTTTGCTGACTTTTAATCTGTTCGAAGAAACGGTCATGCTCCCGGCGAGGGCTGGCAAAAGGTGAAAAGGCTCTGGAGCTGCGGGCCATGGAGATAACTGATGCTGGAAAATCGCTGCCCTTGTCCTGGGCCAGCTGCCAGAGATTGTAGTTACGAGGCAGTCCTGCAGACCAATTGAGCAGTCGCACCTTGTAGCCGATTCGGCTGGCCAGAGCCCGGGCCCTGAGTTCCGATTCGGCGTTGTTGGCAACAACGATGAACAGGGTACGAATAAAATCGAAGCGGTTGGTCTCGATAGCTTCAAACAACTGACTGTCTGGCACGGCAATCCCGGGCAGTCCCATCTGCTTCAAAGTGAGCAGGTTTTCTTCTCCCTCGCAGAGCACTAGCGCACCGTTTTCGCAGCGTTGAATTTCCTGGACGTTGAAAATCTGAAACTGCTCACTTTTCATCCCTGTGTCACCGTGCCAGAAAAAATCCTCTGCCCGGTCGGGATTGACGCAGCGCGCCGTATAACAGTTGCCGTCCTCCTGGAAATAGGGGTAGACGATGTAGCGGCCGTTGTATCCGATAGACAAACCGCTCAGCACCTGCTTCTTGATGGTGCTCTGGCCAAAATGCTCGATGATGGTGTCGGTCAGGTTATCCTGGAATGACTTGATTTCCTGGTTAATAGACTGTACCGGGTAGTCGGTTTGACGCAACGCATACTCGCGGTCTGGATCGAAGCCGGGTGTAAGCTCCGGATCGAGTTTGGCCAGTGAACTGTACCAGAGAGGAAAACCGCCGGGCACACAGCGATTGAGGCAACGAAAAAAACCGAGAAAAAAACTCTCTGGATTGACGATCACCGCCAGCTTTGAACCGCCGTCCATCCCCTTCTCCGGACAGAACGGACAATCCCCCACCAGCGTAGATTTGTCCAGACTGGTATTGCTCAGGTTCTTTTTATAAAACTCCGTTACGGCCTGTGCATAGTCGCTCATGGAATTCTCGTCTTGATAAGTATGCAAGGGATTGTTTTAAGATACAAACTCTCTCCGTTTACTATTTTAGCCTGCCCGCCTTAATCTTATCAACCTTTAGATTATTTGACCGTCGCTGGAGTCACCACCTGTTGGCTGCAGAGCAGCTCGACCACCTCAGCCAGGGGCAGACCGACCACGTTGGAATAGGATCCCTCGACCGCCTCAACCAGCACCCCGCCCCGGTCCTGAATACCATAGCCGCCGGCCTTGTCCATGGGTTCTCCGGTTTGTACATATGACTTTGCCCAGTCCAGCCCGAAACTCTTGAAGCGGACAGTGGACAACACTGAATCAACCGCACAGAAAGACCTCTCTGAATGATACAGACAGTAGCCGGTGCGCACCTGGTGTTCCCTGCCGGCCAGCTGCATCAGCATGACCAGCGCCTCTTCTTCGGTGTCCGGTTTGGTGAGCAGCAGGCCGTCGACGATCACCACCGTGTCGGCAGCTACCACCCATGAAGATGTGTGGTTAAGACCAATCACTTCGCCCTTGAGACGGGCCAGACGCTTTACGTAGTCGCGGTTGTCTTCATGTTCCAGAAGCGACTCGTCCACTTCGGGCACGGTCACGGTAAAGTCGATGCCCAGGCCGGCCAGCAGCTCACGGCGGCGCGGCGAGCCCGAGGCCAGGATCAGGGGTTGGATGGTGGTAAACATGGCCATATAAAGGAGGACACAATACCTATCGTGTCCCTCATTTTACAAAACGAGATTGCCCGTGCTAAGATGGTCCTTATCGTAGTAATTCAATTTATTGATTCACGACCAGGCTCCTCAACATAGGACAAACTGATAACTTTGACACATCTTTTTTCTGCTATCCTGCCCCGCCGTCCATGCGTATCATCAAAATCAGCCTCCTGGTAATCTGGGTCCTTCTGCTGGGACTGCTGATCCAGCGGGATTACTTCGTCCGCACCCTGGATACCAGAGAAGTCATGGCCCTGGAGCGCGACAGACGGGTCGAATACCAGTCCATCTATTTCAAGGACGAGAAAATCGGCTATGTGGAAAATCAATTTCTTCCGCAGGATGATCAAACGCTGAAGATACGCCAGCAGGCCAGGATGGAGCTCATGATTTCGGAGCAGACCCACCCGGTGGAGCTAAATCTCGAGGCCGTGCTGGGCAGCCAGAGCGACCTGCGCAGTTTCGAGTTTTCCTTCACCTCCCCCTTCTACCGGATGCGGGCCAACGGCACCATGAGCGATAAAACCGTGAGCTTCGAGCTTGACACCGGCAACAGCGTGGTCACCGACCAGATCGTCCTCGACGGTCCTCCCCGGCTTTCCACCTCCAGGCGCTCCTACCT
>JABDQA010000134.1 GCA_013042475.1 Desulfofustis sp. | reverse complement strand
ATTTGGTGGAAACCCAAAGTTCACTGACGTCACACTCGACCCGCTGATACTCGCTGACCTGGTGCATGTATTCTTTTGCTTTCTTGGATGCGGCACAGATGGTATTGAAATCGCCGTTTTGCTCGATGGCGAAGCCGGTAACCGGTTTGCCGGTTTTGGCGATGCCCTGGACGATGCGGTCGGTCCACTGGGGCTCGATGCCGATAACGATTACCGCGGCAACGTTGGGGTTGCAGCCGGTGCCGATCAGGGTCCGGAAATGAAGTTCCAGATCTTCACCAAACTGCAGGCGTCCATAGGGATGTGGAATGGCCATTGTGCCTTTGACGTTGTTGGCCACTGCTTCGCATGCTGAATTAGAAAGATCATCCAGCGGTAGAATGATCACATGGTTGCGAACACCGACCCGGCCGTTTTCACGACGATATCCCATAAATTTGCTTTCCATGATTTACCACCTCTTTGTTTTGACGTTATGTACGTGAAGATGTTCGCCTTTCTTAATCGGAGCGACGACTTTGCCGATATCGGTGTTGTACTTTATTACCGTGTCGCCCTCCTGGTAATCCTGTAAAGCCACCTTGTGACCGATCGGAATATCGTTGAGCAGTTTAATGGTGATCGTCTCATCCTCTTTCATCACCCAGCCGGTGATTTCCTGTCCGGCTGACAATCCCTCGACAACTGCGACGCCAACACCGTCGGCAGCCTCGTGAACTAAAAAATCAATAGCCATGTAATCCTCCTACATTGGTTAAAATTTTGAATCGAGCAAGACGGCAGCCTTGACTGCTCCACTTCACTCTCGGTTCATGTGTTGGTGAGCTTTCATTAGAAAGCGTTCCTCTTATCTTCCGGAGACGGGCCTCAAGCCAGTTCCGGTTGAATTACTGTCTTTTGATTCCTCGGCGGTAAAAATAGGTAGTGTTGGCGTTGGGAATCACCCCTACCAGCGGCGTGCCTTGAAAATTATCCACCCACTCCCCAACCACTTTCGAGGGATCCGCCGCCCGCAGTTGGCAGGTGTGCAGCACCCCGGCATCCAGCTCGCTGCTCACCGCCACGTCAAATTCATTGAGAGTGCGGCCAAACAGGTAGGCTTTATGAGCGCCCATCCTGAATCCCTGTTTTTTGAAATCGGTCAGCACCTCTTCGGGGCTGGTGAACTGCGATACGTAATCAAAATAGACATCGTCGCCCACCCCTTGAGACGAGGCCGCCAAAAGCAAAATGTGGCCGCCTTTTTTAACCGCCTGTGAGGCCAGGTTCAGCCCCTTCTGAGCCTGGTAGAGGCAGATATCCTTGGGATAGCCGCCGCAGCTGGCGACGACGATGTCGAATTTTTCCTCGATTTCCACCCCGTAGAGCGCCGCACATGTAGCTGCGCCTTTGAGCAGCATCTGAAGCGGGTCGCCCGCCAGCACCTGGACCACTTCCTTGGACGGGGCCATAATGAAATTCACGGCCAAATCAATGCCCACCATTTCACCGGCCTCGTTGAGGTCTTCCCTGACCGGGTTGCCATGCACAATGCCAACTTGAGCAAGGTCGTGAAACATCAGAGAGTGGTTATGTTCAATGGTCGCGGAACTGCCGCAGCCGATGATGATCCCTTTAGAGCCGCCAGTAAAACCGACAAACTGATGGGGATCGATCTGGCCCACGACGATCTTGTAGTCGGCCTCAGCGATCTGCGCGTTGATGCGAACCGGGGTGCCGCGGCTGGTATGGCCGTAATCGACCATGGGGCTCTGGTTGGCATCATGACCGATGACCAGACAGCCTCCGGCTATCTCAGGCGGAACCAGGCGGTTGAGCGTTGTCTGGTCCAACGGCGGATGGAGACCGCCACCGACAACAATGGTGACCTTAGCCGGATCTAATTCGGGCTGGGTTCCAAATAGCCAGCTAAGCAGTGCCGGCATGATTTTCTTTACCGGCAGCGGACGCGTCTCGTCGGGGATGGCGATGGCCACCATGGCGCCTTTTCCGAGTCGATCCGTCGGTGATGGTCCTGAAGCGCCGAGGCGGAAAAGAACGTTGGTCAATTCCTGCTCGACCGAATCCACCGGATCCAGCTGATTCGGTTCCAGGATTTGAGCCTGGGCAGATTCCGGGATGTGAACCCTGATGGTTCCGGTTCCATATTTGAGATCCAGTTCCATACTTCTTCCCCCTGTAGATGAACAAATTATGCATTGCAATTGATGGTCCATTATTAGTTTGACCCGTAACACTCTAAAAAGTATCAGATAAAATATTTCACCCGGAAGGGGTGCCGAAAAAACAAGCCCAATATTAGGC
>JABDQA010000016.1 GCA_013042475.1 Desulfofustis sp. | reverse complement strand
GTTTTTGATGTGGTATTCGGCATGTCAAAGAAACCGCAGGCTCACGGTTATTCTATATTCAGCGTTAAAGAAAAAAACCCTTTCTTTCCTGAGGGGTTCACCGCAAAAGGTCATGAGTTCAGGTATTCCACAGTGCTCGACTACAACGGCGAGCCCGGGGATCTGGCCCTGAAAATGAACAGGGGGACGGGTTTTATCAATGGTTTGGACGGACTGACCACCGGCAATGTCTTGGCCTTGTATACGCACCTCCACGTCGAGGGAACCCCGCAATGGGCCGAGTTTTTCACCCGAAAATGTGAGGAGTACAGCCGGGAACGTCGCGCTCCTGTTTAGTGGGTGGTGGGTGTTGCGGTACCCAGAACCTTTTGGGAAATCATTTCCTGTAGAGCCTGATCCGGTTGAGGGTCCTGCCAATGAATGAACTGCTCGATGACCCTTATAAAGGCTCCCTGGTCATCTTTACACTTGTCACAGATAGATTCGGCATGGTCACGGTACATGATGACTTTGGAGGCCGGTTCTCCCTCTTTTGTAACTGCTGCCATTTTTCTACAGCCGCAATCCAGCCTGACTACAACCACCCCGACACCATCCGGGCTGCCTTCTAATATGCCTTCAACCATGGCCTGTTCACGCATTTCAAGTTCCAGCTCTTTTTTCTTCTTTTTGTCTTTCTTCTTAGTCATGTGATCCCTGTGGCAAATATTATCTGGTAACCTTTATTTGGGTGAAGAAGGTAAGATCAAAAGGCAGATGCGCAACGGGTATCACTGCCGCAGCACTGTTGTGATCCTGAGGGCAATCTCTATGGTACTGGAAATATGTATATTTTAAATTGAACTTCGAACAGCTGGGAGGGGAAATAAAATTAATTTGTACTGGCACGGTGTGGTATGGTGTTTTTGCTTGACAAAAATTTTGGCGTACATTAATTGGATATTACACAAAACAGAGGTCTATGAGGAGCCGTTTTGAGATTTGCTAAGCATTTGTAATGTTTAGTTTATTTAATTCCCCTATGGAGGTGTATAATGTTTGAAGTTCTAGTAGACAAAGACAAGTGTTCTGGCGATGAAGAGTGTGTAGCGGCATGTCCTGCTCAGGTATTTGAAATGATAGACGGCAAAGCCGATCCGGTTGAGGCTGACGAGTGCCTCGGCTGCGAAACCTGCGTTGAAGTTTGCCCCGAAGGTGCAATTACCGTCACTGAGCTCTAATAAGATCTTAAGGCGTTTTTGTTCACAAGCCCATCACCCTTTCGGGGTGATGGGCTTGACTTTTTTGGGGCTGCAGCATCTCTATGTCACACTGGTTCTCCAAGTTCAAACCAGGGGTATCGCCGAAAACCCATTTGTTCTGTGCTTCGGCGCTATGGACGGTCATTGGTGTTTTTCTGATTTACCGTGGAATATCCTATCTATCCTCAGACAATCTCTTGCCACTGACGATTATAGGTATTATCCTCGGCAGTTTGAAATCATTTCTGGTGCTTAATAAAGCAGCAGCACGGGGGGTGGAACGGATCAAGCGTTTCGGCGACAACACCTGCATAGGTGCGGTATATTCCTGGAGGACCTGGCTGTTGGTAATGGCCATGATTCTGCTCGGCGTCATTCTGAGAATGAGTCCGATACCGCCTGAATTTATTGGAACTGTCTGCATTACCATAGGATGGGCATTGCTTTTTTCGAGCCGATATCCCTGGCAGCAATGGTTTAGCTGGCAAAATTGATAGATCTGCAATGAAATCATTTAATCGGGTAGTCATTGATCCAGAAGCGCTGGTTCACAATTATCGTTACCTGAAGAGCAGAGTTGCACCTGGAGTGCGTTTCATGGCAATGGTAAAAAGTGATGCCTACGGGCACTCCATGACCCGAGTTGCACAATTGCTGGAGGGTAGCGGCTGCTCCGTGTTTGGAGTTGCCGAGGTGGCCGAGGGAGTGGATCTACGTGACTCTGGATGTCGGGGTGATATCTTTATCTTTCTTGGTTTTTATCCACCCGATGTCGATTATTTTTTCTCCCACAACCTGACACCTGTCGTGTTTACTTTTGAAGACTTGGTTAGGATTTCTGAGGCTCAGAACGAACGAGGCAGAAAACTTCCGGTCTTCCTGAAATTTGACTGTGGAATGAGCCGGCTAGGTTTTTCTCCCAATGAAGCGGTCGAAGTATTTTCCCGGTGCCGGAAGCTGTCAATTGAACCGGTAGGCATCATGAGCCATTTTCCTTGCAGTGATAACCGCCACTCGAAAAATTCCCAACATGTCGCCGATCTGTTTTACCGGATTGATTGCCAAAACGGCGAAAAACTGCCGCTGGTGAGGTCAATCTGCAACTCGGGCGGGCTGCTCTATCAACCCTATTCCCATGGGGATATGGTCAGGATTGGTATTTCGCTCTACGGCTACTATCCCGATGGTGACAAAGGCAGAGAGAAAAAAGATGAGGAAGGATTGCGACCGGCGATGAGCTGCGTGAGCCGCATCATTCAAGTCAAAACGGTTGCTGCCGGTAGCGGCATCAGCTACGGCCACACCTACATTACCGACCGGGAAACAAAAATTGCGGTTCTGCCCATTGGATACAGTGACGGGGTGTTGAGGACCATGTCGAATCGAGCGGAAGTACTGATCCGGGGACAGCGAGTACCGATCAGGGGAAGAATTTGTATGAATATGTGCATGGCTGATATTAGTGCCATTGAAAACGCTTCAGTCGGTGACGAGGTCGTCATCCTAGGCAGCCAGGGTAGGGAAACAATCGATGCCGACCAAATCGGTGAATGGAGCGGTACCATCAGCTACGAGGTGCTGTGTGCGCTAGGCAACAATAACCCAAGAGAATTTTTAGCATGATTCGCACACGGTTCAAAAAACTCGTTGACAATTGTTTTGTTGAGGGCGTTCGGTCAGATCAATGGTCTGATGCCGCTGCAGATAAATATGCGGTGGAAATCCCCAAACACGAAAACCAGGGTGATTTTTCCA
The DNA here is from genome assembly GCA_013042475.1 of Desulfofustis sp. GTDB lineage: Bacteria > Desulfobacterota > Desulfobulbia > Desulfobulbales > Desulfocapsaceae > JABDQA01. The sequence goes on along the minus strand of JABDQA010000016.1, from coordinate 58,484 downwards.
CCAACATTGCTCTGGTCCTGGCTGGAATCGAAAAGAGAAATCCCCGGGAAATAGCCACCCAGGTAGCCCAATGTCTTGAACGCCACAAAGATTTTATCGACCGGGTTGAGATAGCCGGGCCTGGCTTTGTCAATGTAAATATTGCTCAATCGGTCTGGCCGCAGCTGCTCAAAGAAATCGAGATCCGGCACGATTCGTTCGGCCACTCGAATGTCGGTGCCAACCAGCGGGTCATGGTTGAATTTGTCAGTGCCAATCCCACCGGTCCTTTGTCCATAGGCCACGGCCGCCAGGCAATTCTCGGCGACGGCATCGCCCGGCTCCTCGAAGCCACAGGTCATAATGTCTACCGGGAATATTACTACAACGATGCAGGAAGACAGATGCGTGTGCTGGGAGAATCCGCCCGGGCGCGCTACCTGGAATTGATGGGAAAAAACTATCAATTTCCAGAAGATGGCTACCAGGGGCAATACATTTACGATATCGCCAGGAAGTTGATCGACAACCATGGTCAGTCGCTGGCCGACACCGATTCGGTGGAGCCTTTTAAAGAGGCTGCCGAGGAATCTATCTTTGAAGATATCTCGGCGACTCTGGCTCGCATGGGCATTACCTTTGACAATTACTACAACGAGCAGTCTCTCTACGAGAACGGACATGTGGATTCGGTGGTCAAGGAACTTACCGATAAAGGTTTGGTCTACGTAAAAGACGGTGCTACATGGTTTCGGACAACTGAACTGGGCCAGGAGAAAGACCGGGTCATCATCAAGAGCAGCGGGGAACCGACCTACCGGTTACCGGACATCGCCTATCACCGTGAGAAATTCAAAAGAAATTTTGAGTGGCTGATAGATATCTTCGGCTCAGACCATATTGCTACTGTTCCAGATGTAAAAGCCGGGGTTGAGGCTCTGGGGTATGACCCAGAAAAAATTACTGTTATACTGCATCAATTCGTCACTCTCATGCGGGACGGAAAACAGGTAAAGATGTCGACCCGCAAGGCTAATTTTATTACCGTAGATGAACTGCTCGATGAAGTGGGTGTCGATGCTGCCCGTTTCTTTTTCATGATGCGAAAGCCGGACAGTCAGCTCGAGTTCGACCTCGATCTCGCTACCAAAGAAAGCCAAGAGAACCCTGTTTACTACGTGCAGTATGCCCACGCCAGACTCTGTTCCATTCTGCGGCAGGCTGAGGAAAAAGGGGTTCAGCTGGTAAAAAGCCGGGATGCAGACCTGTCCCTGCTGGCGGAACCGGAAGAAATAAGATTGCTCAAGCAGATGGGCTCGTTTCCCACACTGATTGAAAGTTGCGCCCTCGAGCTGGAGCCGTATCGGCTGATTTTTTATCTCATGGAGCTTGCCGGCCAGTTCCACAGCTATTATAACAAGCACAAAGTGATATCGGACGCCGTCGAACTCAGCAGGAGTCGTCTCTGCCTGGTGGCTGGACTACGAACTGTGTTCGGCAATGGTCTGAAAATATTGGGGCTTAGCGCGCCTGAACAGATGTGAGATGGCAACCCAGAAGAAACGGCGGCAGACCAAGATAAAGTTCGAATTGACCCGCACCGGTATCGGCTCGATTGCGATAGTCTGCTTCTGCATATTTCTCTGGATGTTTCTTTTAGGTGTCTGGGCCGGCCAGAGTCTTTTGAAACCCTCCGATCCAGTAGTCACCGGTTTTAAGGCTGGTACCGTTCAACAAGAGCAGCCGGTGATTCATCTTGATGAAAAAAAGAAGATCAAGCCGTAGGGTTACTTTTTAGCTACCAGTTTGGAAGTTACGCAAAGCGATGATACGAAAAGCTCGAATGGACGACGTCCGGCAGATTCATACCCTCTTACAGAAATACGCTGAACAGAAGCTTCTACTTGGTCGGTCGATAAGTTCTCTTTATGACCATCTCCGTGATTTTGTGGTTTGGGATTCAGGTGATCAGGAGATATCAGGGGTCTGTTCTCTGCATATCTGCTGGGATAATCTGGCCGAAATCCGCTCGCTGGCTGTTTTGGAAAACGGTCAGCTCCAGGGTGTCGGCAGTAGCCTCGTCCAGAGTTGCCTCAGCGAGGCGGTGGAATACGGTATCACCAGGATATTCACCTTGACCTATCAGCCCGGATTCTTCAGAAAGCTGGGGTTTGAGGACATCGACAAGAAAGAACTTCCCCACAAAATCTGGGCCGACTGCATTCATTGTTCCATGTTTCCTGACTGCGATGAAGAGGCCTTGATGTATCAGGTTCGGGATGCCGTAGTTTAACCAGCAGCACGCACCCGTTTCCGATCCACCAGTGATGATTGCGAAAATGGCCGATCGTGTTTACTATGCCGGTCGTCATAGCCCCGTTTTTTTGAATACTTAACTATCCGGATACGATGATAGCAAACATACTCACAAAAGTTTTCGGCAGTAAGAACGAACGTGTTCTCAAGCAGATTCAACCGCTGGTAAACCGCATCAACGAGCTGGAGCCTCAGGTTCAGCAGCTTGATGATACTGCCCTGGCAGCCAAAACAGCAGAATTCCGTCAGCGTGCTGACCAGGGGGAACCGCTTGATGACCTGCTGCCGGAGTCATTTGCAGTGATCAGAGAGGCGTCAAAGCGTATCCTTGGGGAGCGACATTTCGATGTCCAGCTCATCGGCGGCGTAGTTCTGCACCAAGGCTGTATCGCCGAGATGAAAACTGGAGAGGGGAAAACTCTGACCTCAACTCTGTCGGTCTACCTTAACAGCCTCACCGATAAAGGTGTGCACGTGGTAACGGTGAACGACTATTTGGCCACCCGTGATGCCGAGTGGATGGGGCAGGTCTATAAATTCTTGGGAATGAGTGTCGGCCGCATCGTCCATGATATGGATGACGCCGAGCGGCGGGAAGCCTATCGAGCCGATGTAACCTACGGTACCAATAATGAGTTCGGTTTTGATTACCTGCGCGATAATATGAAGTTTACCCTGGATGACTTTTGCCAGAGGGGCTTCAATTATGGGATTGTCGACGAGGTCGACTCCATACTCATAGATGAAGCCAGGACGCCGCTGATAATTTCAGGACCGGCCGATATTTCCACAGACCTGTATAAAAACGTCAACCGTATCATGCGCAAATTCAAGCGCGAAGAACACTACCTGGTTGATGAAAAAGGCCGCCAGGTCTCCCTTACCGAAGACGGGATTGCTCTTGGTGAGAACCTGCTCAAAATAGAAAACCTCTATGACCCCCGTAACATCGAATACCTTCACCATCTAAATCAGTCGCTGAAAGCCCATGTCCTGTTCAAAAAGGATGTCGACTACATTGTCAAGAGCGGGCAGGTGGTGATCGTCGATGAATTTACCGGCAGGACCATGGAGGGGAGGCGCTATAGCGACGGCCTTCATCAGGCGCTCGAAGCCAAGGAAAACGTCAAAATAGAACGGGAAAACCAGACACTTGCTTCGATCACTTTCCAGAACTATTTCCGCATGTACGAAAAGCTGGCCGGGATGACCGGTACAGCCGACACCGAGGCCCCCGAGTTCAAAAAAATCTATGATCTCGACGTGGTCGTGTTGCCGACCCACATGGAGATGATCCGCATTGATTATGCTGATGTCATCTATAAAAATGAGAAGGCTAAATACCAGTCGGTCATCAAAGAAATTACTGAGAAACACGAAAAGGGGCAACCAGTGCTGGTGGGCACCATCTCGATCGACGTGTCGGAACAGATTTCGCAAATGCTCAAAAAGCAGAAAGTTCCCCACGAGGTGCTTAATGCCAAGCACCATGAGCGGGAGGCGGAAATAATTGCCGAGGCTGGCCAGGCGGGGAAAGTCACCATTGCCACCAATATGGCCGGCAGAGGAACCGATATCAAGCTGGGTGAGGGAGTGATAGACGCCGGTGGGCTTCACATCCTGGGAACGTCCCGACACGAGTCGAGACGCATCGACAATCAGCTCCGAGGCCGCTCAGGCCGTCAAGGCGATCCGGGTTCTTCTCGTTTTTATCTGTCCCTTGAAGACGATCTGCTGCGCATTTTCGGTTCCGGCAGGATTTCCGGCATCATGGACAAGCTTGGTATGGAGGAGGATGAGCCCATCGAGCACAATATGATCACCAGGGCCATCGAGAATGCCCAACGCAAGGTAGAGGGGCACCATTTCGATATTCGTAAGCACCTGCTCGAATATGACGACGTCATGAACAAACAGCGGGAGGTCATCTACCAGCAGCGGCGCGAGGTGCTGGAAGGGGACAACCTGCAGCAGGTACTCGAGGACATGACCGAGGATCTGATCGGGGGAATTGTCACAGAGGTTGCCCAGGAAAGGATAGATGCCAAGGATTGGGATTGGGAATACTGCGAGCAGCAAATCGCCGACATTTTCGGTCGCAAACCTGAGTGGAGCGACAAGCAGAAGAGCGAATTTAACGCTGAAACTCTGCATCCGGCCATTGCCGATATCGCCGAACAGGCGCGCCTGGCCCAGGAAGACGCCAACGGGGTCGAGAACCAGCGTCAAATAGAACGCATCATCCTGTTACAGATTGTCGACAGCCATTGGAAAGAGCATCTGCTCAGCATGGATCATCTCAAAGAGGGCATCGGCCTCAGGGGCTACGGTCAGAAGAACCCGCTCAACGAGTACAAGAAAGAAGCGTTTGATCTGTTCATGAACATGATCAGGACTGTCAAACTGCAGACCATCAAGACCCTTATGCATGTGCGTCTGGTCCAGGAAGAAGAGGTCGAGCGGATCGAGGAGGAGCGGCGTCAGCGTCAGGAACAGGAGATGCAGATGCACAAAAGGGCAGCCGGGGAAAATGGGAAACCACGCGAACCTATCAAGAGAGAGGGAGACAAGATTGGTCGCAACGCCCCCTGTCCTTGTGGGTCGGGAAAAAAATATAAAAAGTGCTGTGGTAAACTGACTTGAACAAAGGCAAGACAGCCAGAGCAGTACGCCAACTTCTGAGTGCGATGGTAGTGAGGCTTCGTGACTCAGCCGTTGATCTGCTTCCGATTGTCTTGGTTATCGCCTTTTTTCAAGCCTTCGTTATAAAACAGCCTCTTCCCGCCATTGCCGATATCCTGTTCGGTTGCCTGCTTGTGGTTAGTGGTCTGAGTCTCTTCATTCAGGGATTGGAGACCGGTCTGTTTCCCATCGGTGAGACCCTTGCCGAAGCGCTGGCCAGAAAGGGTTCTATTTTCTGGCTGCTGATTTTTTCTTTTGGGCTTGGATTTACCACCACCATTGCCGAACCCTCCCTCATTGCCGTCGCCGACAAGTCAGCCGCCATCGCCGCCGCCTCCAACCTTATCGATCCGGCCCAGGAATCACTCGAGTCCTACAGCAGAGGCTTGCGCATTTCCGTAGCCGTCTCCGTGGGACTTGCCGTAGTGGTTGGGGTCTTCAGGATATTGAAAGGTATACCTATCCACTATCTGATCATCGGTGGGTATTGCTGCGTCATGGCGATTACCCCGTTTGCGCCCAAGGAGATTATTGGAATAGCCTATGACGCGGGTGGCGTCACCACCTCGACGGTGACCGTACCCCTGGTAACCGCTCTTGGGGTGGGACTGGCCACCATTATCAGAGGACGCAATCCGTTGGTCGACGGTTTTGGATTGATCGCCTTTGCCAGTCTTTTTCCCATGATGTTCGTCATGGGCTACGGCATGATCATTTTCAATTGAGGTGAGCGTGCAGGTTCTGATTGATTTTTTCGAAGTGCTTCTGACTACGCTGGGTGACGTGGCGCCCATCGTCTGCATGATTGTCTTCTTTCAGATCGTAGTTCTGAAACGGTCTATTCCCCGCCTCAAAAGTGTTCTGATTGGCGTTGTTCACGTGATCATCGGCCTCACCCTCTTTCTGATCGGTCTTGAAAAGGCTCTGTTTCCCGTTGGTGAGGCGATGGCCAGACAGCTCTCAGATCCGCATTTCATCGTCGGCATCGGTGTTGAATATCTGACGGCTGACTGGAGAGAATACGGCTGGGTTTATGTATTCGGGGCAGCCATTGGGTTTGCCACCACTATAGCTGAGCCTTCATTGATGGCCGTCGCCTATAAAGCAAATGAGGTCTCAGCTGGTACCATAGATAAACTGGGGCTGCGTATTGTCGTGGCCATCGGTGTGGCCGTGGGCATTGCTCTCGGATGCTTCCGCATTGTTACCGGTACCCCGCTTTATCTCTACATTCTGGCGGGATATATAGTCGTCGTCATACAGACATTTTATGCACCCAAGAAAATAATTGCCCTTGCTTATGATTCCGGCGGAGTGACCACTTCGACCGTGACCGTTCCCATTGTTGCTGCTCTTGGACTCGGACTCGCAAAAACGGTGCCCGGCCGAGATCCTGCCCTGGATGGGTTCGGCCTCATAGCTTTTGCCAGCCTGTTTCCCATTATCGCGGTTCTGGCTTATGGCCAGTTTACCGTCTGGTATGCTAAAAATAGACAGCCCAGAAAAGAGGAGAAAGAAGATGGACTTTAAAGTGATAATGGCCAGCGTTAAACCCGACTATACTGACCGCGTTGTTGATGCTGGGAAAGCGGCAGGTGCGACCGGGGCGACGATTATTCCGGCCCGGGGTACCGGTATCCGTGAGGCAAAATCATTTTTTGGTCTGACCCTCGAAATGCAGACAGATATCATCATGTTTCTGTTGGGGAGTCACCTGGTTAAGCCGGTGATCGAAGCAATTCGGATTGCTGGAGAATTTCACAAACCAGGCACTGGTATCGCCTTTGTGGTGCCGGTGGATGAAGTGATTGGGCTTGAGAGCCAGCTTAATGCGATGGACTCAAAAAAGACCTGAGCCTGTCTACGGTTGGGAATACCTCTAACCGTAGAGCTTCTCCGGATTCATCAGATGTTCTTCCATATGCTTCAATTCGTCGATGCCCGAGACGATGATATCGGGATCTGGCACCAGTTCGTCATCCGGTAGTTTCCCCTCGTAATCAAGTTGACTCAATACGTACCTGATGCAGTTGATCCGGGCCATTTTTTTGTTGTCTGAGCGGATGATGGTCCAGGGGGCGATGGTTCTGTTCGTCTCCTGCAGCATCTGAAATTTGCGCAGCGAGTACTGATCCCAGTATTTCTGAGCGAGGTTGTCGACTGGCGAAAGTTTGTATTGCTTGAGGGGGTCTTCACGCCTTGATTCGAATCGGTCCTTCTGAACTTCCTTTGATACCGAAAAATAGAACTTGAAGAGCCTGATCCCATCCTTGACGATGAGCTCTTCGAGCTGGGGCACGTCTTTCAGAAAACGCTTGTTCTGCTCATCGGTGCAGAAGCCCATGACCGGTTCAACCATGGCGCGGTTGTACCAGCTGCGATCGAAAAACACCATTTCACCGGCAGCGGGAAGTTGACTGATGTAGCGTTGAAAATACCATTGTGTCGATTCGGTCTCGTTGGGCTTGGTCAGGGCGGTGACTTTGGTATACCGGGGGTTGAGATGGGCGATGAACCTTTTGATGGTGCCCCCCTTGCCGGCGGCATCGCGGCCTTCGAAAATCAGCAGCACTCTTTTGCCCTCTGCCTGCATGGTGCTCTGCAGCTTCATCAGTTCGACCTGCAGACGTCTCAATTCATATTCGTAGGCAAGATGCCAGTTTTTGATCCAGATGGCTGTTCTGTCCTTGCCGTCTTTGGCATCGAGATTGCGCAGAGCGGTGAGCTCCTGAAGCTTGATATCGCTTCTTGTGCCTTTCGATTTCTTATCTTTTTTGCCGTTGTCACCCATGATCTGGCTCCGTATTCGAAGGGAATGAGGCTTAAGTGCAAGTGGAATTTTTTACAAAACCCTGACAAGAATCTACCAGAGGCAGCTCAGTCAAAGCAAATGGTAATTAACATTAATTGAGTTTTCGGCCGGATAAAAACATCTCAACATAGATTGAGGGCAGCCGCTGTCTTCTGATCTCGTCGGCGACGGCGGTCGCAGAATAAGGAATGCGGTACAGGTCGACGGTGGATCTTTTCTTCCCCACTGTGATCATTGCACAACCGCCGCTGATCTTGCCGTCGAACATCCTGCCGGTGCTGCCTGGGTTGATGAAGGTCACTCCATCTGCCTCAGTCGTGAACTGCTGATGGCTGTGGCCAATAGTGACAAGAGGGGCGGTGACTAGTTTGGCCAATTCTTGATAGCGGCAAGCCGGTGTGGTGGCGAAGAGAAACTCATCCGGGTCGGCGGGACTGCCGTGATGCATAGCCAAAATCGTCTGCCGATCCTGGTTAACCAATTCTATTGAAGCAAATATGTCCCGCGACATTGGCTGATTACATAACCAGCTGCGATTCTCTTCGCTCAGCTCGGCAGCGGTCCAGCCGTACATAATTCTCTTTTCCGCCTTGCGGGGTTTTTTAAATGTGCTTCCCTTGAGCAGGGTAATGACATGGCAGTCTGTGTTGCCCAGGATAGAGAGTGCGCCATGGCTTTTGAGCCAGTCTATGGTCTCGTTGGGAAAGGGGCCATAAACCAACGAGTCGCCGCCGTTGAGAATCAGATCGAAACTTTGTGGTGGAAAGCGGGCGGCGACCGCTTCGAGCGCCACAAAATTAGCATGAATATCTGAGATCAAAAGAATGCGCATAAAAACCATTCCAGAACTGGTTGAGGCAGATTTAGAGCAGCGGCCCGATCAGCAGCGCAATGTTCTCTTTGAACCTGTTTATCACCGGTCTGCGTTCTATTTCATCGAGCTCGACCTCTTCTGATCGATCCATGTACTGGGCTTGAATGGTCCTGATCTTATCTGCAAAAACACGGTCGTAGATGAACAGGGTCGCCTCGAAGTTGAGCCAGAAACTTCGCATATCGAGGTTCACCGAGCCGAAAAGCGAGAATTCCCGATCCACGGTGATGGTTTTCGAATGTAATAGTCCATCGTTGAAAAGCATGATCCTCACACCAGACTTGGCCAGTTCAACATAATGGGCCTGGCTGGCATAGTGAACCATTCTCGAGTCATTTTTTTTAGGAACGATCAAAGTCACATGGACACCCCTCTGGGCTGCAGACTTAAGCGCAGTCAACAGGGGTTCATCGGGTACGAAGTAGGGAGTGGTCAGGACCAGCTCGTCACGGGCCGAATAGATTGTCGTCAACAACAGTGAATGAATGGCCTCGGGCACCAGGCCGGGGCCGGAAGGGACGAGCTGAACGGCGGTTTCCCCTGTTTTTTCAACTACGTGCACATCGAACAGCTGACGAAGATTTTCAAAAGTATCTCCCTGCTGGAGGAACTGAACGTATTGATCATCTGATTCCAGGTACCAGTCGCTGGTGAAGGTGCCGGCCAGACTCTCGACTACTGGACCGGTGATCCTGACCATGACATCGACCCACTGGCCGACGCCAGACTCCTTTTTAAAGTAGCGGGGATCAACCATATTCTGGCTGCCTGTATAGGCGATTTCGCCATCTATGACTGCAATCTTACGATGGTTGCGTATATCGATGCGGGCGAAGAGCGCTTTTATAATACCGGCGGGCAGAGCTTCTCTAATTTTAATTCCCGCAGCCAGCAGCTCTTTTTTGCGGTCGCTTTTAAGAAAATCCTGGCTCCCTATTGAGTCGACAAGCACCCTGCAGGTCACCCCTCTGGCCGCTGCATCGACCAATGCATTTTCGATTTCCGTAACTTTTCCGCCTTCCTGCCAGATATAGAATTGCAGGTGACAAGTGGTGCGGGCCTTTCGAATATCTTCAGCGATGGCATCGAGAATTTCGTCGGGCGTTTCGATCAGTTGGAGTTGATTGCCAGCCAGCGCCGGGATGCCGATGAGCTGTTCGGCCTGGTTGTGCAGGGGCAGGCAGGTATCAACCATATCATCCCAATTTACTGGGGACCTGTTTCGTAATGAATTAAGCCAGTATTGGTAGTAATCCTGGCTTTGTCGTGAGCGGGCGATCCGTTTTTCTGATATGCGGTTCTCGCCGACGAACAAGTAGATTAGCGCACCGAGAAACGGTACGACTAGAATGACGATCAACCAGGCTAAGGTAACGCCATGGGGGCGTTTACGCATAATGACTCGAATCGACAGACCAATCCTGATGGTCAGATCGGCAAGCAGAACAAGGGTCGGATAAATGGTGAAAATCCAGTGAGCTTGTTCTGTGGTCATGAACTATCGAGCAATCGGCTGACTGAGGACTAAATCTTTGCTTTCACTGTTGTTAAACATCTGGTTGTCACCTATAATGCTGATGTATTTCTGTTCTTAAAACTGTGTCGACAGTGGTGGCTGTGTCGACAGTGGTGGAGATATCGGCACGGAGGAGTCACGTAAATAAGCGCAAGTATCTGGACATATTGAAACTATACTGGATTTTACGATGATATTGAAAGATTTTTCTTTGTCTGCCGTGGCTGCCGGCATCAAATACCAGGATCGCCTCGACCTGGGGTTGATCTACAGCCGCACACCTGCTGTTGCAGCCGGTGTATTTACTACCAATCAGGTAAAGGCAGCCCCGGTACACTTGAGTATCGACAGATTGAAACAGGGGCGCTGCCAGGCACTTCTGGTCAATAGCGGAAATGCCAATGCCTGTACAGGTAAAGAGGGGATGGAGGCGGCCCTGCATACCAGTCGCCTGGTAGCAGAGGCCCTTCGTATACCTGAAGAAATGGTGCTTGTTGCCTCCACCGGTGTGATTGGGCTGCCGCTCAACGTGGCTGCATTTGAAAACAATATGGATGCGCTTGTTGCCAACCTTTCAGATGAGCATTTCAACCAGGTGGCCGAGGCGATCTTGACCACCGACACGGTACCCAAAACTGTTGCCAGGACGGTGGTAATAGGCGGCAAAGAGGTTAATTTTATGGGCATGGCTAAGGGCTCGGGTATGATAATGCCGAACATGGCAACCATGCTCGCTTATATCCTGACCGATGCCCAGATAAGTTTTCCAGAACTTAAAAACGCCCTCAAGTCTGCAGTCGAGACAACCTTTAACCGGATAACCGTGGACGGCGATACCAGCACCAACGACATGGTTCTGGTGATGGCCAACGGCACCGCCGAGAATAGCTGGATTGAAGACAGTCAGCATCCCGATTATGAGTTGTTCGAGGATTGCCTGGAAGAGGTCTGCAAGGAGCTGGCGCTCAAAATAGTCGAAGATGGTGAGGGAGCGACCAAAAGAATCACGATACGGGTCTGCGGTGCCAAGGAGGATCAGGATGCCGAGCAGATGGCCCGAACCGTAGCTAATTCAAATCTAGTGAAAGCGGCGTTTTTCGGGGAAGACGCCAATTGGGGCCGTATTCTCGGGGCGATGGGCAGATCTGGCATACGCTTCAATTCGGAAAAGGTCGACATCGCCTTCGGTGATGTGGTTATCGTTAAGAACGGCATTGGCAAGGGCCAAGAGGCGGAAAAGAATGCCAGTAAGATTCTTAAAAACAGACACTTTACCGTTTGTATAGACCTCCAGGACGGAACCGGTTGCGAAGAGGTGTACACCTGTGACTTGTCAATCGACTATGTGAAAATCAATGCCGATTACAGGTCCTGATATGAAACAATTACAAACCAGAATGTTCAGCCTTCCCCATGGCATGGGAGTTGATACGCTGTTCAAAAAATTGTCGAAATCATTTGTCGTTGAACAATCCGAGCACGAGATCAGCCAGCGTTGTTATTACGACACGTTTGACTGGCGGCTGCACCGCAACAGCCTGGTCTTTTTCTCCAGGAGTAATTCACTGCATTTAGAGCGATTCAACGGCAAGCAAGTTGCTATGGCCTCGGGGCGGAGAAGGGCAAAATTTTTCTGGTGGGATATCGAAGCGGGCGAACTTAATTACCGGCTGAAATCCCTCATCGAAATGCGAGCGCTTTGCCCGATTATTGAAATTCAAACGGAAACCTCCCAATTCCGCATCATGAACCATGATCGTAAGACAGTCGCCAGGCTGGTGGTTCGCAATGATCAGCTCAAGGAAACTGACTCCGGGCTGCCGGAGCAGGTGTTTGTTTACGAAATTCGCGGCTACGAGAACGAATTCGAAACCGTGGTAGAGCAATGTCGGCGCAAAGGCTGTCTTGAGGTGAAAAAGCGGAAACTTCTTGAGCGCCTGCTGAAACTCTCAGGTCTTAACCCACGGGACTACGGAGATAAATTCAAGGTGGACCTGGAAGAGCAGATGAGCGTCGGTGCAGCGGTCTCGAAAATCTGCCTGTCTCTGGTCGATGATATGCGAACCAACCATCCCGGAGTGATCGCTGATATTGATTCCGAATTTTTGCACGACTTCAGGATTGCCGTGCGACGCACACGCTCTCTGCTGAGTCTGATGAAAAAGATATTGCCAACGGAACAGTGCATATATTTTCAGTCGGAATTCCGCTGGCTCGGTTCAGTTACCGGTCCACTCAGGGATATTGATGTCTACCTGCTCGAAAAAGAAGACTATCTCAACCTGCTGCCACCGTCTCTGAAAGGAGGCATGAGCGTATTTTTCACACGACTTGAGGCGAGACGAGCAGGCGAGTTGAAGGGTCTGCAGTTTCACCTTGGCTCGGAACGCTATGATAGGCTCCTGAATGAGTGGTGCCGCTTTCTGAGCGATCCTGATTCTGAGCTTTTTAGGAGCCCCAGGGATCAGAACTGCCGGGTTTATGCCAATTCTACGATCGTCAAAAGATTCAGATCGTTTGTCCGGGCAGGTAACAAGATTTCAGACGAGAGTGTTGATCAAGAACTCCATCAGTTGAGAATAAAGGGGAAAAAATTCAGATATCTGCTGGAGTTTTTCAAAAGCTTCTATCACGAAGAGCAGATGACTACTTTCCTTAAATTCATGAAGAAGCTACAGGACAACCTCGGCACTTTCAACGATTTGTCTGTTCAGCAGAACTTATTGGGGAGCGAGCTTGACGGGTTGCGTGCGAAAAATCTGAAGACCATCCGTTTTGCCGCGGCTCTTGGTGGTTTAATTGCGGTTCTTGCTGATAAAAACCGAACCGTGAGAGGTGAATTCGAAGCAACCTATGCTGACTTCACCCGGCCCGAGGTACAGGAGCTGCTGGAGTCGATGGTGAGCGCTACGGTATGATCAGACCAAGCGAGCGCATATGAAAACAATAGCAGTGTACAGCAGCAAAGGAGGTGTCGGTAAAACCGCCACCTCGGTAAATCTTTCATTTACCGCCTCCGCGGGCGGTGAGCGTGTTCTGCTCTGCGACATGGATTCCCAGGGAGCTGCATCCTTTTACTACCGAATCAAGCCAAAGAAGAAATTCAACCGGGCAAGGCTGCTCAGTGGTGAGTTCTATGAGTTCATCAGGGGAACAGATTTTCCCGAGCTCGACTTGCTGCCGGCCCATTTTTCATTTCGTAATCTCGATATTGCCATCAACGACGAGAAAAAAGAGAAAAAACGTCTGGTACTGGCCTCGTTGCTGGCACCTCTCGCAGATCAATATGAATATGTGATTCTCGACTGTCCTCCTAACGTAACGGTGTTGTCAGAAAATATCATCACCGCGGCCGATTGCGTGGTCGTGCCCGTGGTGCCCACAACGCTGTCGCTGCTGGCCCTGGAGCAGCTACTGAAACTCTGCAAAAAAGTGGGTGTCAAAAAGAACAAGATACTTGCCTTCTTTTCCATGGTCGAGCGGAGGAAACTCATGCACAACTCGATCATGAACAAATATCGTTCTTATCCAATTTTCATGCAGAGTTATGTGCCTTTTATGGCAGAGATTGAGAAGATGGGCATGTACAGGAGGCCGGTGGGATCTACTCCTCGAAAATCAGTGGCCGCCCAACCGTATGAGCTGCTCTGGCAGGAAATAAAAGAAAGAAGACTCGAACAATGAAATATCTCTACCTTATTAGACATGCGAAATCGAGTTGGTCTGATCCCAGCCTCAGTGATTTTGACCGTCCTCTGAACAAGCGCGGTAAGCGCGATCTTCCTGTTATGGGGCAGCGGATGGTAGCCTATGAGCCAAAACCTGAGCTGATCATATCCAGTCCGGCGAAACGCGCTCTCAGAACCGCCCGCGGTATTGGTCGCGCACTTGGCTTCAGGAAACAGGAGATTGTTCTTAACGAAGAGCTCTACACATTTTCCCCGGAGGGATTTCTTGAGGTCATCAGAGGAACTCCTGATGTGATTCAAGTGCTGGCGCTGGTTGGCCATAATCATGGATTGACCGAGTGCGCCGAGATGCTCAGCGGCGATTCCCTCGGCAATGTTCCCACCTGCGGTATCGTGCTGATCTCCTTCAACCAGCCATCCTGGCATATGGTTGTGAGCGGCGGCGGGAGTCTGGTTCTTTTTGACTATCCCAAACGTCAGCAAGCAAAGAGTTGAAATCATTTACCAGTGGCTTTTCCAGACATGAAATTTCCTCTTGACCGTGCAGGGGCACACGTTTTTTTCAAGGATCTTGCCAAAGACAGCCTGAAGACCAGCTTCGAGCTCCTGAAGGTTACCATCCCGGCTATCATCGCCACCAAGATACTCGAGGAACTCGGGCTCGTTTTCTATATAGGTAAATCGCTCGACCCGCTGATGGGACTTATGGGATTGCCGGGAGAACTCGGACTGGTCTGGGCCACTGCGATTCTCACCACCCCCTATGGGGGCATAGGTGTCTATGCTGCACTAGGTCCGTCGCTGCATTTGAGTGGCGCAGATATGACCGTACTCTGTTCGGTAATGCTGATCGCCCATTCCCTGCCTGTTGAATTGAGTATCACCAAAAAGGCTGGTGGCGGTGTGCTGCCACTCGGCGTGTTGCGACTTGGGGGTGCCCTCGTTTATGGGATTCTGCTCAATCAGCTCTGCACCAAACTGCAGCTCTGGCAGGACCCGGCTATCATGCTTTTTAAAGCAACGCCCCTGGAGGAGTCCCTGCTTCAGTGGTGCATGGGGCAGGCAACAAATATCGTGCTCATCTGCGTGGTAATTTTCTTGGTTCTATCGGCTATGCGAATATTACAGGCGGTGGGGTTCATCAGTTTGCTGGAGTTTTTTCTTAAGCCATTGCTGCCCTTGTTTGGAATGACTCATCGGGCCGCACCGATGACAGTGGTCGGTATGATTCTTGGCATCGCCTATGGCGGTGCCCTGATTATCAAGGAAACCGCCACAAGAAATATGGAATCGCGCGAAGTATTCAATTCTCTGGCTCTGATGTCTCTCAGCCATGGGTTGATTGAAGACACACTGGTGATGATGGCGCTGGGGGCAAAGCTCGGCGGTATTTTCTGGGGAAGATTGTTTTATTCCCTGGCGGTAATCTATCTGCTCGTCAAAACAGTTGACTATCTGGTCGCTCACGGTAAGGTCAAGCCTCAATGATCTGAGAAGAATGGTATGAAATTAAGTAGATTCGGGCAGAAATTCACCAGCGGTGCGGGCATCATTTCCCTAATGGATGATTTGGGAAGGGCACTTGCCGGAGATGATGAGATGATCATGATGGGGGGGGGAAATCCCGGCCATTTGCCTGAATTTCAAAAGCTTGTGAAGCAACGGCTCAGAGAAATAGCTGAGTGCGACCTGTCCATTCGCGATCTGGCTGGCGTCTATGATCCTCCCCAGGGAAATCTGGGGTTCATCAAACATTGTGCTGCCCTGCTGAAAAACGAATACGGCTGGGAAGTCGGACCTGATAATATCTGCCTGACCAACGGCAGTCAGACCGGTTTTTTCATCCTCTTCAACATGTTTGGCGGAACCTTTGAAGACGGCGACAGCAAACGCATCAGACTACCTCTCACTCCTGAATATATTGGCTACACCGATCAGGGGCTTGAGGAGGACCTGTTTATTTCCAACAAACCCAAAATCGATCTCCTCGACGGGCAGATGTTCAAATACCGGGTTGATTTCGATAACCTCGATATCGGCCCGGAGACTGGCGCTATCTGTGTTTCCAGACCCACCAACCCGACCGGAAACGTAATCACCGATGAGGAGATAGAAGGGCTTCTCGAACTTTCCCGCCGGCATGGAGTACCGCTTATCCTCGATAATGCCTACGGCGTTCCCTTCCCATCGATTATTTTTACCCAAGCAACACCGTTGTGGAACGAAAGCGTAATAAAATGTCTCAGCCTTTCCAAGCTTGGTCTTCCGGCGGTACGAACAGGAATTATCATCGCCAGAGAGGATATCATCAGGGCCGTTTCAGCGATGAATGCCATAATCTCACTGGCGCCAAGCAGTTTTGGCCCGGTACTCATGGAAAAACTGGTCAGCAGTGGGGAAATCCTTGAAATCAGTGCCAAGATGATCAGGCCTTTTTACCATGATAAATGCAAGAGAGCCTTGGCCTGGGTACACCGTGAACTTGAGGGACTACCTTACCGGGTCCATACCCCAGAAGGCTCAATGTTTTTGTGGCTCTGGTTTGAAAACCTGCCGATCACCAGTGAGGAGCTCTATCTGCGTCTCAAAGAATACGGGGTTCTGGTGGTCTCAGGGCATTATTTTTTCCCGGGGTTGAATCAGGACTGGAAACACAGCAGTGAATGTGTCAGGTTGACCTATTCCCAGGATGACGAGACGGTTCGAAAAGGCATCGCGATCATTGGCCGCGTGCTCAAAGATATATACCAGGAAACGTTTTAAGTTATTGACCATATAACAATGTGGGAGACTTTATGCTCAGAGTGATCAGATCCGCAGCTGTACTGGTGGCGGCAAGTCTGCTGCTGGCCCAGTCAGCCTGGGCTTCATGTATCGAAGGTGACTGCATACAGGGAACAGGAGTGTATGTGGCCAAGGACGGCAAAAAGTATGAAGGACCTTTTGTTCGCGGCAAAGCTCACGGTACAGGAACATTGACTTATCCAGACGGAACCGTGTATCGCGGTTCTTTTATAAATGGCACAATGTCGGGAACAGGTGAATTGAAGGGCAGGGACGGCCGTCACTATTCCGGTGAATTTAAAGACGGTATCATCGAAGGTCAGGGATATCTGATCACTCCGGGTGGAATGAAGTACCGCGGAGACTTCCGACTCGGCAGATATCACGGTAAAGGGGTCTTGTTGTATCCTGACGGCCGTGAGTACAAAGGGGAGTTCCACAATAACCTGATTGATGGCGAAGGCCGACTCGTTTATGTAGATGGCAGCTGGTACGAGGGAATGTTCAGCAATGGTAGACCCGAGGGCAAGGGCACAAGATCTTATCCCGATGGGTCGCTCTACCGTGGAGAGCTGAGAAACGATGCCAGAAATGGTTACGGCATGCTGGAATTGGCATCGGGGGATATGTACGAGGGAGAATTCAAGGATAATCTCTACTCCGGTACCGGAACGTTGACCTACGAGGAAGGTGGGTATTATACGGGCGGCTTTAAGAACGGCCTTTTTCACGGCAGCGGGGAGATGCATTACGCCAATGGTTCCGTGTATACCGGTGAATATGTGGGTGGTCTGGCAGAAGGGGCAGGGAACATGACCTTCCAGGATGGCAGCGTCTACGAAGGGCAGTTTGTCGCCGGACTGATGCACGGCAAGGGGCGCTATGAATATGCCGATGGTTCGGTTTACACGGGGGAATTTGCGGATGGTCGGCTGCACGGCAGAGGAAAAATGGTTTACGGTAATGGACGAGTGTTCCAAGGCGAGTTTGTTGAAGGCAATCCCGTGCTGCCGCCTGATGAGATGAGCGATGACCAGCAATCAGAACGCATCCCGACAACACCGGCAGCGCCAGCCGGCACTATGGCCGGCACCATGGCCACCGCGAAGGCTGTCGTGCAGGTCACGGATGATCAAACAGTAGAGGAAACGGAACTGGTCGAAGAAATCCCCGATCAAGGTGCTGAGAAGTCGATCTCGACTCATAGCACTGCTTCGATAAACAATGGAACTTCAATCTATACTGAGGGCAAGATTTGGTCGAGCAGCGCTGGAAGTGAATTGCTGAATGGTGAGGTAGATTTTGTCTATCCCGATAGATCAAGGTATCAGGGGACTCTTAAGGATGGCCTAAAGCACGGTCGTGGTACCATCGATTATGCTCACGGTGACCGCTATTCCGGAGAGTTCGAACTAGATCAGTTCAATGGCAAGGGCACTTACAGTTTCAGTGACGGCCGTCAATACACCGGTTGGTACTTACTCGGTAAAAGAGACGGCGAAGGAACTTTTTCCTATCCTGACGGTACAAGTTATGTAGGCGAGTTCAAAGATGATTACTTTGACGGGGTCGGAGAGTATCGCTTTGCCGATGGAAGTGTCTACCGAGGCTCATTCAGATTCGGCAGCTTCAATGGCAAGGGAACACTGAGCTACTCCGATGGTTCGGTCTACGAGGGTCTGTTTAAAGACGACCTGCCGCATGGCCGAGGCGTTTTGAATTCTGCCGACGGAACGATTTATGATGGAGAATTCGCCAATGGCCGCAGGAATGGCTATGGTACCCTGACCAAACCCGACGGCTCGAAGTATAAGGGTATTTTCGTGAACGACTCGCTACAAAGTGAGTAGCCAGGGAGCTTACCTGGAAGATGTTAAATAATCTTCAATCTGAATATCTACAATGAAGTGGAGCTACAAAACAGTCCATTTTGAATTGAAAAAAGAAGGCTTGCTCGGTGGCAGCTTCCTTGATGAAACCGAAGTCGAGGAACAACTTAACCAATATGGCCGCTCAGGCTGGGAGCTCACATCGGTAATCGAAGTTCAGGACGGTATCATCGCTTTTTTCAAGCAGCCGCTCGATCTCGGTTTCTCGGTCCGTTCCCAGGAATCGGCCATCGATGAGAACAACGTCGGCCAGGTCATTGATGCACCCTATGAAACTGAAAAGTTTTATGAAGCTGAAGACGAGTACCGGTTGCCAGAACAGACCGGGCCCGAGGCTTCTCTCTTTGAAGAGCAAAACCACCATCCTGAAGAGCATGAGTTTGACGACCATAATGCCGATGATAGTCTGAGCCCCGAAAACGAGGAAGAAGAGCCGCACTTCGCCGATGACGACGCGGACACATTTGAACATCAGGAAAGTAATGACGAACGGGATGAGCATCCCGATCAGAGAGGAATTGGAGCAATAAGAATTGAGTAGTTCAACCCACCTTCATAAAACCCCTCCGAATTTTAGCGTAGATACGTCTCTTGAAGCCTGGATGATGGAGATACGCAGATATCTCCATCAATATCCCGAAACCTCCTACGATGAATTCAAAAGCGCAGGATTTATCCAGCAAAAGCTTAACGAACTCGGTATTGAATCGAGCGGCGGACATGGCGGCACCGGGATTTCCGCCTATGTCGGCAATGATAAAAGCGGTGATGCGTGCGTCGCATTACGGGCCGACATGGACGCGCTGCCGATAATGGAACAGACTGGCCTGGATTTCAGTTCACGACATGATGGGATTATGCATGCCTGTGGTCATGACGGTCATGTCGCCATGCTTCTTGGAGCAGCTTCGCTCTTACAAAAAAATTTCACCGGGCCAGGCAGGGTAAAGCTCATCTTCCAACCGGCAGAAGAACATGGTAACGGTGCAGCCCAGCTGATAAAAGAAGGGGTGCTTGATGGTGTTCAGGCTGTCTTCGGCGGTCACATCGACACCCATTTCAAAACTGGAATCATCACCGTTGATGAGGGGCTCATTTGTGCCCATACAGATCCGTTCCAGATTACCATCAGAGGAAGGGGAGGGCATGCTGCACGCCCCCACGAAGGATCAGATGCGGTGGTAGCCGCCTCGAGTCTGGTGATGATCGTCCAGACCCTGGTCTCCAGGGAGTTAGACCCAAATAAGTCGCAGGTTATCACTATCGGCAGTTTTCAAGCCGGCAAGGCACATAACGTGATCGCTGAGGAAGCTGTCTTGAAAGGCACGGTTCGTTCAACCGATGAAATTTACCGAGAGAAGACTATCGGTGGACTGAAACGGATAGTTCAATCGATTGAAACCATGTATGGCGTGGATGCTGAAATCGTTTTTGAGGACGGCCTGCCTGCCGTGGTCAATTCTGCCAGGGCTACAGAGATAGCTCGGGCAGCGGCCTGGGATACAACAACTGTCGACAAAGTGATTTCCCAGGGCTTCCCCAGCCTCGGCGGTGAAGATTTTTCTTTCTACCAGCGCTATGTCGAGGGGTGCCTTGTCAGGTTTGGAGCGGCCCTGCCCGAGCCGGTCGGTCCCGCTCATAGCCCAACTTTCGATTTTGACGAAAAGTGTCTCAAATACGGGGCAGCCTGGCTGGCCTATGCCGGATGGCGCTGGCTGAACACCAACGGCAGACCGTCAGTATCCGATACCAGGATAAAACAAAGCTAAGCCATGGAGTTCACGTCGAGCAGCGGTTATTCCATCGGGGTTGAGATTGAGTTTCAGGTTCTTGATATCAAAGATCTCAACCTCGTTCCCTTCGCTCCACTGCTGCTCGAGCAGGCGCCGAAAATCTTACGCCCGCGGTTGAGCCTGGAATTCATCAAATCTATTCTGGAAATTCAAACCGGCATCTGTGATGATCTCCGCGACGTCGAGAATGATCTGCTGCAAACCTGTGCACTGGCAGAGGAACTCGCTGCCGACAACGATTTTATTCTTTATGCTGCCAGCCTGCATCCCTTCGCCCGGGCAGACGACCAGGAATTGAGCGAGAAAGAGCGTTACGAAATGATCATGCAGGAACTGCAGATCATTGGAAGGCGATTCATTTCTCAGGGACTGCATGTACACGTCGGTATGCCCGATGGTGAAACGGCAATCAAAGTATGTAATCTGATCCAGGCTTTCCTGCCCATTTTCTTATCCCTGTCTTGTTCTTCCCCCTTCTATGAAGGCAAGGATACCGGTCTGCTGTCTTATCGAACCAAACTTTTCGAGGTGCTCCCCCTGGCTGGGCTCTTTGAATATATGGAGAACTGGAACCATTTCGTCGACCAGATTGAAGACTTGAGGAAATACGGTATCATCGGGGGTATTCGCGATTTATGGTGGGACACGAGGCCGAATCCCCAGTTCGGTACGGTTGAGATCAGAGTTTGCGACCTGCCGGTGAAATTTACCTCTATACTGGCTCTGGTTGCTCTGATCCAGAGTACCGCGGCCTGGCTTGCAGAGGATGTGGAGGGATCCAGCGCCTTGAGTCCCTATCTGCTCAAAGCCAACAAATGGCAAGCAGCACGGCATGGCCTCGAGGGAAGATTCGTCGATCCCACCGCCATTCTCGGTGACCATCCGATGCAGTTCAGGCTGGCCGCCATGATTTTGAAAAGCAGGGTATCTCCATACGCCTCGAAATTGGGGTGCGATTCCTATCTTGAACATCTCGATTCAATTATATCTGGCGGGACCGGCGCCGATCATATGTGCAGAATTTATCAAAACACCGGAGATTTTCATCAGGTCGTCAGGGCAATCCAAAAGGAGTTCTGGCAATGAGCCTCTACGAGAAGTCGATCGTCGCTTCCGGACACCAGATGGTCAGCCGTACAGCGGTTGAAATAATAAAGCAGGGCGGCAACGCCTTCGATGCCATGGTTGCAGCCGGTTTTGCCTCGGCGGTGGTAGAACCCTGTTTGACCAGCCTGGGTGGCGGGGGCTATCTTATCGGTCATGATCAATCCTCAGGTCAGAACCTGTTCTTTGATTTCTTCGTCGACACTCCTGGTCTGGGGCGCAGGATAAATCCTGAAGATACCCACTTCTTCCCTGTTACCGTGAGCTTTTCAGGGTCTGACCAGGACTTCAATATCGGTCTTGGCTCCGTAGCTGTACCCGGGACGCTGAAGGGGTTGGTTCATACTCAGAAAAAGCTTGGCCGGATGAGTCTTCGTGAAGTACTGGAACCGGCCAGAACCTTCGCCATGGGCCACCGCATCAACGAGCAGCAGGGAATGTTCCTCAAACTGATCTACCCGATCGTCACCCAGACTGACCGGGGACGAGATCTCTACGAGCCCGGGGGAATATTAAAGAAGCCTGGAGACATACTGGCAAACAGGCTGTGTGCAGACTTCCTCGACCTGGTCGCCGACGACCAGGGGGAAAGTTTCTACCGGGGTGATATCGCGGCCGGCATAGGCATCGAAATGGAAGAAGGCGGGGGCTGGTTGACCAGGAATGACCTGGCCAACTACCAGGTGCATGAACGGCCGCCTTTGAGAGTACCCTACCGGGATTATGAGCTGCTGACTACCTCGGAACCCTCGGTAGGGGGGACCATGATAGGTCTGTCCATCGGCCTGCTCCAGAAAGCGGGGCCCTATGGGGGCGAATGGGGAGAAGGCAAGCAGATCATGCGCACCGTCACCTTGATGCGTGAAGTAGAAAAAATAAGGGCCATGGGGGTCACCACACCGGCGCAGCTCAAAACCTTCATGGAAGACGGCAAGGTAGTGAGCGGTTCGGTTGAGCAGATCCGTATGTTCAACCGAGGTACGACCCATATCAGCATTGCCGACAAATTTGGAAATTGCGCGGCCATGACGTTTTCCAACGGTGAGGGGTCAGGGTATTTTGCTCCCGAAACCGGTGTCATGCTAAACAATATGATGGGCGAAGATGACCTTCATCCCGAAGGGTTTCATTCCAGTCCTCCGGGTCAACGAGTGGGCTCCATGATGTCGCCCTCACTGCTCTTAAAAGATGATCAGATAAAACTGGTTATCGGCAGCGGCGGTTCCAAGCGGATACGAACTTCTGTGAGTCAGGTGCTGAGTCAGATCGTCGACTTCGATCGTCCATTAAAAACCGCGGTTGAAGCGCCCCGACTGTTTTGGGACGGCGAAATACTTCAGGTCGAACCCGGGTTTTCGCAGGAGGCCCTTGAAGAGGTCCAGCGTCATGTGAAAATAAACCTCTGGGATACAAAAGATGTATTTTTCGGAGGCGTTCATACCGTAATTCCCGGGCATTGCGGGGCCGGCGATTCAAGGCGGGGAGGCAGTGTTGAAGAGATCTGATGCGAATAGGGTAGACGTGTAGCTAGGCAGCGCTGATTAAGTAAACAAGATATGGATGTGGCTATGGATCCTAAAAGAGATGAAAAAGAAGCAACCGCAGTAAAGCCCGAAGTCACCAGTGTTGAGAAGATTATCGGTGAACAAGCCGGGCGGGATCGAAAGGAGTCCATGGAGGAGAATCTTGAGAGGCTTGCTGCTCTGAATCTAAGCAATGATCAGTCTTTGCAGCCGCGTTTCTCGACTTCGATAATACGCCTGGTTTCAGCGCTTGCTGGTATCGGGACGTTGATATTGATCTATTTTATAGTGAAGCTTTTCGTCTAGGGTGAAGCTTGAAAAAAACTGTTTTTCACTCAATCTATTATTTTATTTTCGCCCAGGAATCGCGCAGCGTTACCACGCGGTTGAATACCGGTTTACCTGGAGTGCTGAGCACTGCATCCAGACAATAGTATCCCTGTCTTTCAAACTGTACCTGCACGCCCGCTTCGATTTCGGCGAGCGATGGTTCAAGCTTACAGCCTTCTAAAATTTTTCTGGATTCGGGGTTGAGATGAGTTTTGAAATCGACGTCTTTGTCCCCATCCGGGTGTTCAACGTCAAAAAGTCTGTCGTACAGATACACCTTACCGTCAACCGCATCTTTGGCCGATACCCAATGAATTGTTCCTTTCACTTTCCGACCATCTGTTGAGGTACCGCCTTTGGTCTCCGGATCATAGGTGCAGTGCAGCAGGGTAACATTGCCGTCCGCATCTTTTTCATAGGATACACAGGTGATGTAATAACCGTATCGAAGCCGAACCTCCCTTCCGGGGCCCAAACGGAAAAATTTCCGCGGCGGTTCTTCCATGAAGTCATTTCGTTCGATATACAGTTCCCTGCTGAAGGGCAGAATCCGGGTACCCATCTCCGGCTTCTGAGGATGATTCTGGGCAGTAATTTCTTCATCCATGTCCTCAGGGTAATTGTCTATTACCACTTTAAGAGGTTCAAGCACTCCCATCACCCGCGGAGCTGTCTCGTTGAGGTCGTCACGCACCGCGTTTTCCAGCACCCCCATGTCGATCCAGCTTTGCTTCTTGCCGATGCCGATCAGATCACAGAATTTTCTGATCGAATTTGGTGTGAAGCCTCGTCTCCTGAGCCCAGATATGGTCAGCATGCGGGGATCATCCCAACCGTCTACATGGTATTCATCAACGAGCTGAAGCAGTTTGCGCTTACTCATTACCGTATAGGTCAAGTTGAGTCTGGCAAATTCGATCTGTCGCGGATGGCAAGGGGTCTCAAGGGTATCGAGAACCCAGTCATAGAGCAGTCTGTTGTCCTGGAATTCAAGGGTACAGAGCGAATGGGTGATCTCCTCAAGCATGTCGGAGAGGCAGTGGGTGAAATCGTACATGGGGTAGATGCACCACTTGTCCCCAGTACGGTGATGCGAAGCATAAACGATTCGATAAAGAACCGGATCGCGCATGACGATGGCTGGAGAGCTCATATCGATTTTTGCCCTGAGGACTCTGCTCCCCTCCGCATAGGCACCGTCTCTCATCTTCCTGAAAAGCTCCAGATTTTCTTCTACTGAACGGCCCCGGTAGGGGCTGTCCTTTCCGGGCTCGGTCAAGGTGCCGCGGTAGTTCCGAATCTCGTCGGCCGACAGGTCGCAGACATAAGCTTTTCCCCTGTGGATGAGCTGTTCTGCATAATCATAAAGTTTATCGAAATAATCAGAGGCAAAGTAGAGATGATCCTGCCAGTCAAATCCAAGCCATTGCACGTCCGCTTTGATCGACTCGACATACTCCACTTCTTCCTTGCTGGGGTTGGTATCATCGAAGCGAAGATGGCATCGTCCCCTATATTCATTGCTGATACCGAAATTGAGACAAATGGATTTGGCGTGTCCGATGTGCAAAAATCCGTTTGGCTCTGGAGGAAATCTGGTTACCGGGACGGAATGCTTGCCGCTTTTCTGATCCTGGTCAACAATTTGTCTAATGAAGTCTAGCGGTCTGTCACTGCCGCTGGTTTCAGTCGAGGTACTCATTGTGGCTGCCTTTAGGGAAAAAGTTGCGGGGTTTTTCGCAAACGGGTGACAACGTTCTGCTGACCGATTGTCACCAGCACGTCAAACATCGAGGGACCAGCAAGCTGGCCGGTAACCACCGTACGCATGCCGTTGATGACCACCCCCGGCTTCACACCAACCCGTTCGGCGCAAGCCCTGGCAAGCCTTTCCGTTTCCTCGACAGAGAAGTCTGAAAGCCGCTCATAGTCATCCGCCAGTTCCGGCAGCCATTGCTTGAGGCCCGGATGCTTGAGCAAATTCTTGTTAAGCGGTTTTTCCTCTATCTCAAACTCATCGGAAAAATAGGCCCTGCCCATGGAGGCGAAATCGGTGAGTACATGAAACCTGCTTCTAATCAGGTCGATAGTGTCGAAAAACCATTGACGAAGTCCGGTATCGTAGTCGTTATGCCAGAGGCCGTCATCAATGAGCACCTCCTTGACCAGAGGCGCGAGCTCCTCGACGGCCATGGTGCGCAGATAATGTTCGTTGATGGCGATCGCTTTGGGGTCGGTGAAAAATTTGGGATCGCCTTTACGGTAATTGAAAATCGACGCCGATTTGTTTATTCGATCCAGACTGAAGGCCTCGATCAATTCTTCTTTCGAGAATATTTCACGGTCGTCGCCGGGAGACCAGCCCAGCAGGACTAGAAAATTGTTGAAGGCCCAGGGCAGAAATCCGTGATCACGGTAGAACTCTACTGCCACGATCTCGCCATGACTTCTTTTGGAGATTTTTGCTTTTTTCGTATCCAGCGTCAGCGGCATATGAGCGAACACGGGCACAGGCGCCTCCAGAGCCTCGTAGAGGAGTAATTGCTTCATCGTATTGGTCATGTGATCCTGCCCCCTCACCACATGGCTGATCCTGTCTCTGATATCGTCAACCACGTTGCACAGCAGGTACAGCGGAGAGCCGTTGGATCGGACAATGACAAAATCGTCGATCTCATTGTAGGAACTCTCAATGCGCCCAAGGACTTTGTCATCGTAGCCAATCTTTCCTTGCCTCTCCGGTACCTTGAATCGGATTACTGCCGGGGTTCCAGCCTGCAGCTTCGCTTCAACCTGCGCCTCGCCCAGCTCCCTGCAGGTGCCATCGTAGCCCACGTTCTGCTTAGCAGCAAGTGCTGCTTCACGCTTCTGTTCGAGTTCCTCTCTGGTACAGAAGCAATGATATGCCTTTCCCTCCTGCAGCAGCTTCTCTGCCGCACGGCGGTGATCTGCACTGAAATCGGACTGGAAATAGGGGCCTTCATCCCAATCGATTCCCAACCACTCGAGGCCCTCGATTATGCCACTTATGGACTCCTCGGTGGAGCGGTCTGCGTCGGTATCCTCTATACGCAGGACAAGTCTGCCCCCGGTTTTTTTTACAAAAAGCCAATTGTAAAGTGCTGTTCTGGCACCGCCGATATGTAGATAACCGGTGGGACTTGGCGGAAAACGTAATCTGGTGTGCTGCATAAATGTTCCTTTTAAGGGATGAGTGTAACAGTAAAAAAATTTGGTTTATAAGTGATAAGCATAAAAGAGGCAGATGAGTAAAATCTGCTCAACTTTTTGTCCATCACCTGACTACAAACAGCGGGTCTTATATCGTGTTGATCTGTATAATTCAACCAGATTTGAAATCTTACTTCTCTTTGCGCTTGTCCTCTTCAGAATTAGCCATTATACTTGCCATTTTTTATATCCGCCGGCTTCCGGTGAACCTGTAGACATCGGAATTCCAAGTTCTTCCAACATCTTGATTAACCACCAACATGAGAGAGTGTAAGGTAGTAAGATGAGAGTGTTAATTAGCGACAATCTTGCCCCTATAGGGGTTGAAATGCTTGAAAACGCAGGTATCGAGGTTGATTTCAGGCCGGGCCTGAGTCCTGATGAAATAAAGGCCGCCATCGGTGAGTACGAGGGGTTGATCATCCGAAGTGCGACCAAGGTGACGGCTGATTTGCTGGAATCGGCCGGTCGGCTCAAAGTGGTTGGCCGAGCCGGTATCGGTCTCGATAATGTCGATGTCCCGGCCGCCAGTCAGAAAGGAATCATCGTCATGAACGCACCTGATGGCAACGCCACCACCACTGCGGAGTTAGCCATCTCGATGATGATGTCCCTGTCACGCAATATTGCCCAAGCCACCGCCTCGATGAAAGCGGGAAGGTGGGAGAAGAAAAAATTCATGGGCCGTGAACTCACTGGCAAGACTTTCGGGGTCATCGGCATCGGCAGGATAGGCAGCATAGCTGCGAGCCGAGCCCAGGGATTGAAAATGAAGACCATCGCTTTTGATCCCCACATGCCCAAGGAAGTTGCTGAAAGGTTGGGTGTCGAGCTGGTGGATCTGCTCGAGCTGGCCGGGCGAAGCGATGTGATTTCGGTCCATGTGCCATTAACCAAAGAGACCAAGAATCTGGTGTCCACCGAGTTTTTTGACAACATGAAAGCGGACGCACTGTTTGTCGATTGTGCCCGTGGCGGTGTCTGTGATGAGGACGCCCTGTACGAGGCTCTGAAGAGCAACAAAATTGGTGCTGCCGCCCTCGATGTTTTTTCACAGGAGCCGACTACTCTGGAAAATTGTCCGCTGCTTGGATTGGACAACTTTATCTGTACCCCCCACCTGGGTGCTTCGACCAGCGAGGCTCAGGAGAATGTGGCGAGCGCCATAGCCGAGCAGGTGGCCGATTATTTGAAAAAAGGAACGGTGACCAACGCCGTCAACGTGCCCTCGGTCAGCGACGACGTACTGGCCCAGGTCGGACCCTACATAACGCTAGGAGAAATGCTTGGCAACATGCATATGCAGCTGGCTAAGGGCGGTATTCAGGAAATAGCAATCGAGTATGGCGGCAATCTTGCAGAACTGGATACCACTTCCATTACAGTAGCCTTCCTCAAGGGGCTCTTCACCCCCATACTAAAAGATGCGGTCAACTACGTTAACGCTCCCATCATAGCCAGGGACAGGGGCATCAAGATAGTCGAATCACGAACCGACAAGACCTCAGATTTTATCAACACCCTCTCCATTGGGGTATCCACCGATGCCGAGAAAAACGTACTGGTTGGCACAGTGTTCGGTAAGAACGAGCCCCGTCTGGTGAGGTTGAATAATTTTAGACTCGAAGCCTTGCCCTCCGGGCCAATGTTATTAGTCTTTAACAACGATGTACCAGGAGTCATTGGAGCTTTGGGTACCGAGCTTGGCAGAAGCGGAGTCAATATATCCAGGATGACGGTCGGTCGTGAGATAGAGAGTAAGCAGAATATCATCTTCCTGGGTACCGATCAATTAATTCCAGCCGAGGTGCTCGAGCGGGTTCGGGCAATTGACAACATCAACGGCGCTCAAGGTTTCGATCTGTAAGCTTAATTTCAGTATCGCCGGGATAAGACCGGAAGTCAGAGGAAACAGTATGACTGAAGAAAAAAACAGCAGTAATGTGTGCGGTGAAGGCGAAGTGCCCGATAAAGAAGGGCGCTGCGTGATGCCGGAGGTGACTTTTTCTACCTTTGTCATGTCGCTCAACACCTCGGTTCTCTATCACCTGGGTGAGCTACCCGACCCGGAAAGCGGCGAGAAGTTTGTCAACCTTGATCTAGCCAGGCATGCTATCGATACACTTGTCGTTTTAGAACAGAAGACCAAGGGCAATCTGACTGATGAGGAGGCTGAATTGATGCGCAACATCCTCTACGATGTCAAGATGCGCTTTGTCAATGCGGTCAAACACTAAGCCTGCATCATTCTGCACTGCCGTTCGTCGGTTTAAGGCGGGATGAAAATCGAGCTGCCGGCCCCGGCAAAAATAAACCTGACACTACATGTGACCGGTCGTCGAAAGGACGGCTACCACAAGCTGGTCACCAGAATGCAGAAGCTCGACTGCTGCGATTGGTTGGAACTCGAACTCACTGACACGGGGCAGGTCGAGATTTCCTGTGACAGTGACGAGGTCGGTGATGACCAGTCCAATTATGCGGTGCGGGCTGCCCATCTATTCTTCCAATCCTGCGGAAATTCCCGACGCCATGGTTTGAAGATCAGACTGGTGAAGCAAATCCCTGTGGCTGCTGGATTGGGTGGTGGCAGCAGTGATGGGGCTTCTGTTCTCAAAGGCTTGAATGAATTGTATGGTTTTCCCTTCTCCGAAGCTGAGCTCATTGATTGCGGTCGCAGTCTTGGCGCAGATTTCGCTTTTTTCCTTTCTGGACATGTGGCTGCGGTGGCGCGTGGCATTGGCGATATTTTGGAAAAGGCTGACTCTGTCGACCAATATCATTACCTCCTGATCAACCCCGGAGTACAGGTGAATACCAGATGGGTGTATGGCAATTTTAGTTTGACAAAGAAGACTGAAAAATTTATATTTCGCGGTTCTTTGAAAACTGTTGAGCAGGGCTTTACCCCGGCCGCGCTGCACAACGATCTAGAACCAGTTACCATAGCGCGTTATCCGGTCATCGAGCGGATCAAAAACATGCTCATGGAAGATGGTGCGGCAGGAGCACTAATGTCGGGGAGTGGGCCGACAGTGTTTGGCCTTTTTGACGATGAGCGGAGTGCAGAAGCTGCGGTCCTCTCGCTGACCAGAAAATTCGCCGATAAGGCAGAGTATAGAATTATTACGGCAAAAGCTTTGGGTGGGGCGTAGCCAAGTGGCTAAGGCACCGGGTTTTGATCCCGGCATTCGTAGGTTCGAGTCCTACCGCCCCAGCCAATCTGTCAATCCCAGAGGCTTGAGACTATGGGCAACGTAATGAAAATATTTTCCGGCAATGCGAATTTCGCAATGGCGGAAGAAATTGCGGAGCATCTCGGCATGGAGGTTTCCCGGGCCGACGTGAGAAAATTCAGCGACGGTGAGATTTTCATTGAGATCCGTGAAAATGTCCGAGGTACCGATTCGTTCATCATCCAGCCAACCTGCACCCCGGTCAACGATCATTTAATGGAACTGGTGATCATGGCCGATGCGATGAGACGAGCCTCAGCCCGCCGGATCACTGCGGTGCTTCCTTATTACGGCTATGCCCGGCAGGATCGTAAAGTGGCCCCGCGGGTTCCCATCTCTGCCAAAGTTGTCGCCGAGATGCTCATGGCAGTGGGAGTCAGAAGGGTGTTATGCATGGATCTGCATGCCGGTCAGATTCAAGGTTTTTTCAATATTCCGGTGGATCATCTCTATGCGGCTCCGGTGTTGATTGACCACATCAGGGCCAATTTTGATGATTTCATCATGATTTCGCCTGATGCCGGGGGAGTTGAGAGGACAAGAGCGTTTGCCAAAAGACTTAATTGCGGCCTCGCCATCATTGACAAACGAAGGGATCGCCCCAATCACAGTGAGGCGATGCACGTAATCGGCGATGTCAGAGGAAAAGTTGCAATCCTGATGGACGACATGGTCGATACCGCCGGTACCCTCTGCAGTGGCGCCAATACGTTGTTGGAAAACGGTGCCAAAGAAGTGCATGCCTGCTGCTCGCACCCTGTTCTGTCGGGGCCGGCGGTCGACAGACTAAGCAGCTCGGCGATCAAATCACTGGTGGTCACCAATACTATTCCGTTGCGTGAAAATGCCAGGAAGTGCGGAAAAATCAAAGTCTTATCCGTTTCAGCTTTACTTGCCGAAGCCATTCGGCGGATTCACAATGAAGATTCGGTAAGCTCTTTGTTCGTTTGATATAAGATAAAAGTAACTGATGATAAAAGAGACCGGTTGAAGTTATAACCTGGATACCGGTTGAAGGAGGAAGTATGATCACCAAGGAAATAGCCACATCGATCAGGGAAGTCTTCGGCAAAGGACCTGTAAGAAGATTACGGGGTGAAGGAAAGACTCCCGGGGTAGTATACAGTGGCGGCGACGAGGCTATCGCCCTCGAGTTTGAGACCAAAACCCTTTTTCAGGAACTCCTGGATATCCAAGGCCGCAATGCGGTCATTACCCTGAAGATTGATGACGGATCCGAAAAAAACGTTCTGGTTAAAGAAATTCAGACCGATCCGCTCAAGGATACCCTTTTTCACGCCGACTTTCTCGAAATTGACCTGCAGAAATCCGTTCAGTTTAAAGTACCGTTGGTGTATGTCGGTAAAGCAAAAGGCGAGGATTTTGGCGGCATTACGCAGATTGAGAAAACTTCACTGGTTGTGGAAGCTAAACCACTCGACATTCCTGACGATTGTGTAATAAACGTGACGGACCTGGGCATCGGTGATAAAGTTACCGCTGCTGATGTCAGTTTGCCAGATGGCGTCAGCTTGATCAGTAATTCCGAGATGGTCTGTGTGTCGGTGTCTGCCCCCTAATTAAACTGAGTCCGGGATCAATCGATTTCGGAAGTAGTTGCGTGGAATCCGGAAAAGGAGAGACTCCTTTCCGGATTTTTCATTTGCTATCACCATGAGAAGCAATCGTTATCTAATTGCAGGACTTGGAAATCCCGAGGCAAAATACGAGCAGACCAGACATAATGTCGGCTTCATGTTTGTTGACTGGCTCGCTGATTATCATGGAACTATATTTACTTCCACCAAACATCAGAGCCTTACCACAAATATCAGGCTTGGGACCGCGAGAGTAACACTGCTCAAACCGCAGACCTTCATGAACAGAAGTGGCCGCTCGGTTGCCTCTCTGATGCACTTCTGGGACATGGATCCTTCAAATTTAATGGTTGTGCACGATGACATCGACATGCATCCCGGTCGAGTCAAGCTCGTTGAAGGAGGCGGCACCGGTGGACATAACGGCATCAGATCTATTGTTGCGGATCTAGGCACCAGGGATTTCTTTAGACTCAAAATCGGGGTCGGCAGGCCCGGGACTGGCGGAATTCATCCCGATATGGAGGTTGACAAATACGTCCTGGCCAAATTTTCGGCCGCTGAACTTGAGCATATAAAGGAGCGTTTTGAAGAGATGGCATCGGGACTTGGGGATTTCATTCGTGGAGATGTTTCCCAGGCGATGACCAGGCTCAATGCCATTAAGTAATTACCATCCGAACAAGGTCGTTTTACCCACCCTTTGTTGTGCTCCAAATTTTATCATTCCAATACAAGCTGTGTGGTTGTGGTAAAATTTCACCCACGCCTCGATCTGTTAACAAACTTTCTCGTTTCCCGATGGAAACTAAATAATCTGTCCTGCCAATCTGATAATCAGCGCTCGTCGACATCGATAGGACAACTTACTTATTTGCTTGACGAATAGTGATCTGAAGCCGGCTGGTTAAAAAATCGGGATGTTTCGTGTGATTTGTGCTATATTGAGCAATTGTTCGATACTTATCAGGCTAACCAAGTTTGACGTATACCATTTAATGCTTGCCTCTCACTCTCTACCGTCCGCAATTGTGCACTATGGTAGGGCTGGGAATACAGGGCAAAGCGTCTATGTGACTTATCAATGATTCATGGAGACTGTAGTGTTTACTGAAGGAGACATGGCTGTATACCCGGCTCACGGGGTCGGCGTCATCAAAAAAATTGAAACCCAGCAAGTGGCAGGAGTTGATCAGACCTTTTATGTTCTGGAAATTCTAGGCAATTCGATGCGTATTATGATCCCCACCACCAGCAGCGAAAATGTGGGGCTGCGCTCCATCGTCAACAAGAAGGAAGCCAGTGAAGTATTGAACATCCTCAGAGATCGTGCCATCGAAATCGACTCACAGACCTGGAACAGACGTTATCGAGAGTATATGGAGAAGATCAAGACTGGTTCAATCTTTGAGGTTGCAGCGGTGTTAAGAGATCTGTTTCTGCTCAGCGTCGACAAAGATCTCTCCTACGGGGAGAGAAAAATGCTGGATACGGCCAAAGGGCTTCTGGTTAAAGAGCTTTCAATAGCCCAGGATGTTGAGGAAGATAAAATTAGCAAGAAGATCGAAAAGATTTTTTCCTGATAATCCCCTAGCCAATTCAACCGCTTCGCCAACGGGCGGCTGTATGAATAATTCCTGGTTTTCTTCTGCCGAAGGACCTTTTTCATACACAGTCGAGGAAAGTTTTCATGACCTTCGATTGGATCAGTTCCTGGCTCTTTCCCTTGACCAGTTTTCCCGGTCACAGGTCACCGAATCGATTAAATCTGGCGAGATTCTAGTCAATGGAGTCACGGTAAAACCAGGCTATCGATTAAAACCTGGCGATGTCATTGACGGCATCATCGAAATCTACAGCGAACCAATGATACCTCGACCTCAGGATATTGCCTTTGAGGTTCTCGAGGAGAATCCCGACTACCTGATTGTTAACAAGCCACCTGGCCTTGTGGTTCACCCGGGAAGCGGAAACGTCGATCGCACCCTGGTGAACGGACTGCTGTTTCGGTTTGGTAGTTTCAAAGAAGTGGGAGATGTCTTTCGTCCCGGAATCGTTCATCGCCTCGATAAAGACACTTCAGGTGTGATGGTCGTGGCCCGCTCAAGCACCGCGCATGCCAACCTGGTTCATCAATTTAAAAACAGACAGGTACAAAAGACTTATCTGGCCCTGGTGATTGGAGAGATCACTGAGGAACACGGCCGTATCGTGGCCCCTATCGGCAGACACCCGGTCCATCGGCAAAAAATGGCGGTACGGGAACACAATGGCAGATACGCGGCGAGCAACTGGCGATGCAGCACAAGGTTTGCGCACCATACGCTGCTTGAGCTTCATATAGAAACCGGGAGAACCCATCAGATAAGAGTGCATCTTGCCCACCTTGGCTTTCCCGTGGCTGGAGATAAACTCTACGGACCGTCAAAAGACCATGCCATGTTCCCGCGCCAGATGCTCCATGCCTGGAAATTGGGCTTTACCCATCCGGGGACGGGAATTAGGATAGATGCCCAGGCTGACCTGCCCGATGATTTTAATAAAGTTCTCGCCCAGTTGGAGGCGATATAATGCTGGTCGGCATTACCGGCACCATAGGCAGCGGCAAGAGTGTGGTTGCCAGAATGCTCGGGGAATTATTGTCTGCGACCGTGTTCAGCAGCGATGAGATCTGCCGACGCCTGCTGGAGAAAGGCGAAGCGGGTTATAAAAAGATGTTAGAAAACTGGGGGGACCTCTATCTTAACGACAGCAGGGAAGTTGATCGACCGCTTTTGAGAAAGGCGGTATTTGCTGATCAGAAGGTGCGGACAGCGCTGGAGGATATACTGCATCCGCTGGTCCGGCTCGAATTGCTCGAGGCGAAGGACGCAGGTGGATCGACGACCATACAACTGGCTGAAGTACCGCTTCTGTTCGAATGCGGCTGGCAGGCTGATTTCGATTACATCGTCTGTGTCATTACAGATCCCGACATCGCGCTGCAGCGCGCGGTAGAAAGGGATTCGGTCCGCCCGGCGGAGGTTGAAAAGATAGCCAGGATACAACTGGATGGCGCATTTAAAGCAGAAAGATCTGACTGGGTTATAGACAACAGCGGCAGTCTCAATGAAACCTGGGGTCAAGTGCAACAATTGGCAGCCGAATTGCGTGAATTGCTGACCCTGAATTAATCCAACAAAATCAGTAAAACACTTGACACGTCCGGGAAGAGCACGTATAAGAAAGACAAGTCCATTAAAGACTCCCGCCTGAGACGATCATTGCAAATGTCTGAGCTATCCCAATTACACAACGTTAAGGGCACTACCATAACTTAATGCAGCAACTAGGCTTAAACCGCAAATCTTACCTAGCCTCTGTTTAAATAATAAAACCACAAGGCGCTTTAAAAGCCACGCATAAGGGTCTTCAGGAAGCCAACTGGCACCCCGCAAAAGCACACTCTGGTGTTTTCTACAGACTGGTACGGTCTACACTGCTAGCTGTAAGCATTAAACTGTTTATAAGGAGAAATTTGGTGTGATGAATCTGGCAGAGCTTAAGCTCAAGAAGATCGATGAACTAGTGAAGCTTGCCCGCGGCTTGAAGGTTGAAGGGTACAGTTCCATGCGCAAGCAGGAGCTGATATTTGCCATTCTCCAGGCTCAGGCCGATGAGGAGGGAAAACTGCGGGGCAGCGGCGTTCTTGAAATTCTGCCGGACGGATTTGGCTTTCTACGGGCGCCAGATTACAATTATCTGCCAGGGCCAGATGATATCTATGTTTCTCCTTCCCAAATCAGAAGGTTGAACCTGCGGACCGGTGATGTGATAGACGGGCTGGTTCGTGCTCCAAAAGAGAGTGAGCGCTATTTTGCTCTGCTCAAAGTCGAGAGCGTAAATTTCGACCCGCCGGAGGCGGCGAAGCAGAAGACACTGTTTGGCAACCTGACGCCCCTGCATCCGGAAGAAAAATTTAATCTGGAATGGCAACCTGACAACTTTTCCATGCGGGTGATGGATATGTTCGCCCCCATCGGCAAAGGACAGCGCGGACTGCTAGTGTCCCCGCCCCGCACAGGAAAAACGGTGCTGATGCAGAAAATAGCTAACTCGATTGTCCGCAATCACAAAGAAGTCTATCTCATCGTCCTGTTGATCGACGAACGCCCTGAGGAGGTCACTGAAATGCAGCGCACCGTCAAAGCTGCCGAGGTTGTCAGTTCAACCTTTGACGAGCCGCCGCAACGCCATATCCAGGTGGCCGAAATGGTGATCGAGAAAGCCAAGCGTCTGGTCGAACATAAAAAAGATGTCGTTATTCTGCTCGACAGCATCACCAGGCTTGCCAGGGCCTACAACACGGTAACACCGGCCAGCGGTAAAATACTCTCAGGCGGCGTTGAGGCCAACGCCTTGCACCGCCCCAAAAGGTTTTTCGGTGCTGCCAGAAATATTGAAGAAGGGGGCAGTCTGTCAATCCTTGCCACCGCCTTGATTGAGACCGGCTCGAAAATGGATGAAGTCATCTTTGAGGAATTCAAAGGTACCGGCAACATGGAACTCATACTCGATCGCAAGATGGCCGACAAGCGAATATTTCCCGCCATCGATATCAAGAGATCGGGGACCAGAAAAGAAGACCTGCTGCTCAGAGACGTCATGTTGAACCGTATCTGGATTCTGCGCAAACTGCTTGCCTCGATGAACCCGGCAGACGGAATGGAGTTCCTGGTCGATAAACTCAAGCAGCAGAAAACCAATCAGGATTTTCTCGACTCCATGAATGGCTAGAAGTACCCCGATGTCGAAGGGAACCCCCTTAGTAAATTTATTTACCTTGATTTACCTTTCCTTCATTGATATATTGCGTGTCTTTGCTTATTTTTATTGACATAGAAATCTATCAGTCTGGATTTGGAGGTCGCTAAAACCATGAAAAAAGATATACATCCTGAATACAAGACCATTACCGCAGTTTGTGCCTGCGGCAGCACCTTTGAGATCGGTTCGGTGCTCCCCGAATTAAAAGTGGAGATATGCTCAGCCTGCCACCCTTTTTTCACCGGTAAGCAGAAGCTGGTTGACACTGCCGGCCGCATTGAGAAATTCCGCAGACGTTACGCCAAGCACTACGAGACTAAAGAAGAAGCTTAGGCTAAACAGACCGATGCCCCACCGGCATCGGCAGAGGGTCCGCAGTAATGGGTACATTGCTGTGGACTTTTTTTTTAATCTCTTTGGGTAATGTTCCATGCTCGATAGATTCCACGATATTGATGATAAGCTTGCTGATCTCGAAGGACGCCTGTCCGACCCATCACTAATCAACAATCAGCAGGAATATCAAAAAGTTGTCAAGGAGCATGCCCACTTATCTAGGCTTTCTGAGCTGCTCGATTCCCATCGGGACCTCGAAAAACAGATTGACGGGAATCGCGCCCTCTTACAGGATGACGATGAGGACCCGGAGATTCGTGAACTGGCCGAACTCGAGATCGAAGAACTATCTTCCAAGTTACTGGAGCTGGAAAACGATATTCAGGCCTTTCTTCTGCCTAAAGATCCAAACGACGACAAAAACATTTTCCTCGAGATCAGGGCCGGTACTGGTGGTGATGAAGCGGCTCTGTTCGTCGGCGACCTGTTTAGAATGTACGGTCGCTATGCGGAGTCGAAGAACTGGCGGGTCGAGATCATGTCTTCGAGTCCCCTTGGCATCGGCGGATTCAAGGAGATCATCGCCATGATCAGCGGTGACCAGGTTTATTCCAAGCTCAAATTTGAAAGCGGCGTACATCGTGTCCAGAGGGTGCCTGAAACCGAAGCTCAGGGAAGGGTGCACACCTCGGCCGTTACTGTTGCTATCCTGCCCGAAGCCGACGAAGTTGAAGTGGACATCGATATGAATGAATTGAAAATTGATGTCTATCGTTCTTCCGGTCCGGGAGGGCAGAGCGTTAACACGACCGACTCTGCAGTGCGAATTACCCACCTGCCCACAGGGCTGGTGGTCACCTGTCAGGACGAAAAATCCCAACACAAAAACAAAGCCAAAGCCTTGACTGTACTGCGCGCCAGACTGCTGGATCAACTCGAACAGGAACAACACGATCAAATATCTCAGGACCGGAAAAGCCAGGTCGGCAGCGGTGACCGAAGCGAGCGGATAAGAACCTATAATTTTCCCCAAGGTCGTCTTACCGACCACCGCATAAATCTTACTCTGTACAAACTCGAAGCAATCATGGACGGTAAACTCGAGGAGGTCATCGTCCCGCTTACCTTGTTTGATCAGGAAGAAAAATTAAAACGCATTCAGTAGCCTGACCTTCATGAGTTGAGATGGATTGCCAGCAAAAGCGGCTTGGGGGAGCCCATATGACTATGGCCTCCCAAAAAAAGCGACGAGGGATAGCAGGTCGCAGCGACTTGCCCGCAGGGTAGATATTTTGTTCTTCATCGTTAATTTCAAAGTATGCAACTGATAACGCCCCGTAAGTAAATAACAAGTTGTTAATATCATTTGTGAATTTAAACCTTGCCGTTTTCCCGTGAACGCCAGGGTAACACCGCAGAATTGGATACTATGCAGAGCAATCGGGATGTAAGGCGCATCGCCGACCTACTGCACCATGGTATTTTCTTATTTGATAGTGTCGGTATTGACGCACCTCAGACTGAGGCCGAGCTGGTTGTGACGCACTGCCTGGAGCTGTCCCGCACCGACCTCTATCTCAGAGCTCAGGAGCAGATCAGCAGAGTCCAGGCAGATCGTTGCCTGGCCATGATGCAGAGAAGGAGCGAAAATGAGCCGCTGGCCTACATCACAGGCGAACGGGAATTCTGGTCGTATACCTTCAATGTGAGCCCCGCGGTCCTCATCCCTCGACCGGAAACGGAAATACTCATTGAGCGTGTCTTAGCTGCCCGGGATTGTTCAAACGCTGGTGGAGGATACCTGGACCTATGCTGCGGCAGCGGTGTGATCGCCATCGTTCTGGCCCTGGAACTCGATGTCGAAGTAATCGGCGTGGATATTTCCAGGCCGGCCCTGAAGGTGTGTCGATCCAATTGTGCCAGGCATGGGGTGGAACAACGGGTACACCTTGTCCAGGGAGATCTCGCCAGTTGCTTCGCCGAAAATGAACAGTTTTCTCTAATAACCTGCAACCCACCCTATGTGAGCAGCAGTGAAATGGCAGCGGGGATGCAGCCGGAAGTCGCGAAATACGAGCCTATTCTGGCTCTGGATGGTGGACCGGGAGGGCTCAATCACATCAGTCGGGTTATCGCCACTTTTTCCAGGTTACTGGCTCCAGGTGGATACTTCTTCATGGAAATCGGCGCCGGGCAGGGGGGGGCTGTAAAGGAGCTGTTGGCCAGGTCAGATAGCGATGATCTCTATGCATCGATCGATATCATAAAGGATTACAGTGGGCGTGATCGGGTGGTGGAGGTAAGAAAAAACGATCAGTACTAAGACTGGATAGAAATGTATGGAAAAACTAATTATCGAAGGTAGCCGTGAATTGGTTGGACAGGTAACCATGAGCGGTGCCAAAAATGCAGCCCTTCCATTGATCGCGGCAACGCTTCTGGCTCCGGGCACTCATGAGTTGACCAATGTCCCAGATTTACGCGACACCCGCACCATTCTAGCAATTATTTCTGAGTTGGGGTGCGTGTGGCGTCGACAAGACTCGACGCTTTTTATCGACAGTACCAACGTGGATTACTCCGAAGTCTCCTATGACCTGGTCAAAACTATGCGGGCGTCCGTATTGGTGCTTGGCCCTCTGCTGACCCGGCTTGGTAGGGCAAAAGTCTCGCTGCCGGGCGGTTGTGCGATTGGTGAACGTCCGATAAATTTTCACATCCATGGATTCGAGCGGCTTGGGGTGCATTGCACTCTCGAGCATGGTTATGTCGAGGCTTGGCGAGACACCGAATTGCGCGGTAGCACAATACATTTTGACATACCATCGGTCACTGCGACCGAAAATCTTCTAATGGCTTCAGTGCTGGCTCGAGGAACAACCGTTTTAAAAAACGCAGCCAGAGAGCCAGAAATTGGCAACCTCATAGAGATGCTGACCAATATGGGAGGCGATATTGAAGGAAAGGGCACCGATCAACTTACTATTCGTGGCGTGTCAAAACTTAAGGCGGCCAGGACGGCCATCATACCCGATCGGATTGAAACCGGAACTTACCTCATGGCTATCGCAGCTGCAGGAGGGCAGGCCACAATCACTGGCTGTCAACCGCGCCATCTACCCGCACTGCTTGACAAACTCATGGAAGCAGGTGTTGAGATCGACTGCGGTTCAAATTCAATTAAAGTCAACATGGATTCTCAGAGAAGAAAGAGATTGAAAGGGGTCGACATTAAAACCATGGTGTACCCGGGCTACCCCACCGATTTGCAGGCTCAGTTCATGGCTCTGATGTCTCTTAGCTCTGGGATCTGTGTCATCAAGGAAACGATTTTTGAAAATCGCTTCATGCACGTAGCAGAATTGCGTCGCCTAGGAGCCCATATTCGGACCGAGGGCAACTCGGCGGTAGTCACCGGCAGGGGGCCTGCAGGCTTGAGCGGCGCCCGGGTGATGGCCACCGACCTGAGGGCCAGTTCGTCCCTGGTGATAGCAGCCCTTGCTGCCTCGGGCCGCACAGAGATTTCGAGAATCTACCATCTCGAGCGGGGCTACGAGAATCTGGTTGATAAGCTGACTGGGCTTGGTGCGCGGGTATGGAAAGAGAATGAATAGGCCCCTCAGTCGTCAAGCTCTATTTCAAGAGGCAAAATCAGGGTAAAGCAGGCGCCACCCAATTCTGATTTTTCCACCGCGATGGAACCATTGTGGCCCTCAATTACCTGTTTAGCGATGGCCAGTCCCAGTCCGGTTCCATCTGACCGAGAAGTGTAAAAAGGTTCGAAGATCTTTTGAATATCGTTAGGATCGACACCGCTGCCGTTATCGCTGATCTGAATCAAACAAAGCTCCTGATTATCCGCCACACGGATGGTGCTGCTGCTCAGCTCCAGCTTTTCGTTTCCCTTGGGACAGAATGACAATGCGTTCTGCACCAGCTGGCTGATTACGCCGAAAAGTTGCTTTTCATCCCCCCAGACACGGAAATTAGCATCGATCTGCAAAACGATACTGCAGGTGGCAGGCCATTTCTGGTCGGCCTTGCAGACCTGAAGAATATCATCGACGCAGGTCCGCAGTAAAAACCAGTCCCGCTTTATATTTTCGGGTCGGGCAAATTTAAGAAAGCTAGAAATAGTATCGGCGAGCCGATCTGACTCGCGCACAATGATTTTGGTCAGTTCATAGTTTTGCGGTTGTGTTGAGACCGCCGAACTTAACTCATCAGCGAGAACCTGAGCGGAGCCGGAGATAGCCGCCAATGGATTACGGAAATCATGGGCGATGGAGGCGCTCATCATGCCGATGGCAGCCAGTTTCTCGGCCTGCCTCATCTGGTTTTCCAGCCGTTCGATCTCGCCGATGTCTTTTAAGGTGATAATGGTCACATCTTCTTCTTCGAGATTCTCATCTCCGTCATCTCTCCCAGTGGAAGGACCGAGCTCAGTCAAGGCATATCCGAGCCGCAGTGTCTGTTTGTCATTACGCACGTAATCACACGAATTTCTTGGAGAGCTGCTAGTCAGATCCATGCCTGGAAACAACGTCTTGAGCGCTTTGCCGATTAGCTCGCCCGGCGGCTGTCCTGTGATATCAGAGGTGGCGTTGTTGGCGGAGGTGATGATGCCTTCCCTGTTGATGGTCAAGATACCGGTGCCGATGTTGTCAAATATTATTTTATAAAGCAGTGAAAGCCGGTCGAAATCATATTTGGTGCTCGACAATTCCCTGGTGGTTGAGCGCAGCATCGTTCCAAACATGGCACTGATAAATGCACCGAGGAAAAAGGTAAGCCCCCTGGTGCCGAATTGTCTGATGTTGCTGGACAGTGCATCCTGTTCGTAAAATTTTGAAAGCAGCACATAGTCGGGCAGGTAGCTAAAAAAATCGAGCAGCAGTACGAGGGCGAAGAGCAGTGTTGCAGTGGCAGCGCCGAAGAGTCCACCCTTTAAAGGAATCAGCAGGCCGCCGGAAATAATCGGAAAGAAATAGACCGATGAGAAAATTGATAGAGAGCCTCCGGTCAGATAGACCAGCATCGAAGCGAAAACCACATCAAAAAGGGTCTGAATGAAGCCAAACCGTCGGTACTCGCTTTGCAGATGGAGCAGAGTAAAGGCGGAAACAATGGTGGACAGGTAGACGATCAGGGTGAAGAGCACCAGCAGGCTCGGTGGCATGACAATGGCCTCGAACCTCTCATCCAGTAAAATCAGGCTGATGATTGTTATCAGTGTGTAAAGAATGATGCGCAGCAGAAGCAACCAGAACAGCTGGCGCTTCAGAAGGTCGCCAAGCGAGGAAGGGTAGAGCTGGGCCTCAGGGATAGCGTCGATTTTCATGCTCTATAGATCGTACTTCTTGGCTTTGTAGCGCAGGGACCTGAAGCTTACTTTGAGCAATTCGGCAGCTCTTGTTTTAGAATTACCCGCCTTTTCGAGCGCATGGGAAATAAGATTCTTTTCAAGATCAGCCACCACCACCTCGAGGCCGCGTTCGAATAGTTCTTCTTCATCATGGGCGGCGACAAAAGCGCTGGATGCGGGTGCTCCATCTTGCCTATTCTGCAGCGGCCCGCTCAGTGACAAATTCTCAGGTAAGATGATGCTCGAGGTTTCCAGGGCGACTCCCCTTTCGATAATATTTTCCAATTCCCTGACGTTTCCTGGGAAATCGTAACTCATCAGCACTTCGAGGGCATACGAGGAAATCTCGTGGATATCCTTACCCAGCTGGGTTGAGTATTTTTCCAGGAAGTGCCTAACCAGGAGTGGGATATCGCTTTTTCTCTCACGCAGGGAGGGGACTCTAATCGGTACTACAGCCAACCGGTAGAAAAGGTCTTCGCGAAAACGTCCGGCCCGGATTTCCTCTTCGAGAATCCTGTTGGTGGCGGCGATGATTCTGACGTCTATGGGTAAATGCTTTGTTCCCCCAACCGGTTTTATTTCCCGTTCCTGAAGCACGCGTAACAGCTTGGTCTGAATGATGGGAGTTAACTCGCCAATTTCATCGAGGAACGCGGTACCGCTGTCGGCCTCCTTGAAAAGTCCGGACTTGTCGCTGATGGCACCGGTGAACGATCCCTTGACGTGGCCAAACAGTTCGCTTTCCATCAACTCCTCGGGAATGGCGCTGCAGGTGATGGGGACGAAGGGGCGGCCCACCACTTTGCTTTTTTTATGAATAGCCTGAGCCACCAGTTCCTTGCCGGTGCCAGATTCGCCATAAATAAGCACATTGGCCGGGGTTGGCGCGATCCGGTTGATCATATCGAAAATCTTCAGCATCTCTCTGCTTTTACCAATGATCTCGGGAAACAGCTGTTCGGCCTGCTGGGCCTTCAGAGAAGCTTCTGTGCGATTAGTAGCTGCATTGATGACCGATTTTATCTCGTCCACGTTAAACGGTTTTGAAATGTAGTCATAAGCCCCGCTTTTCATGGCCTGTACGGCGTCATTGGGGGACGCGAAGGCAGTTATCATGATCACCGGAATATCCTCTGACTCATCCTTGATCTTGGCAAGCAAATCGAGGCCGCTGATGCCAGGCATTCTGATGTCGCTGATGACAAGGTCTATTTGGTTTCCGTCAAATGCGCTCAGCGCCTGTTCACCGTCGCTGGCGACGAGGACATCGTAACCTTCCTTGGCCAGCAGGATCTTGAGAAAATCGCGCATCGATTTCTCATCATCGACAATCAGAATTGTAGTCATTCGTTCTGTTCCGGAGCTGAATTGAGAAGCGGATGTAGTTCACTTCAAAGATATGTTATTTTATCGCAATAAAAAAAAAGAAGTCAATTATCTTAAATACTTTTGTGTTACTTATCCATAGGGTAACGATACCCAGAATATTATTGCCAGCTTTAGACTCTGGCGGCTGGCAGGATATATACTACATTGCCGCTCATCCTATGTATTGCAAAAAGAAGTGGCAAATGGTAAGCAGGGCTTTGCCCAACGCCCCCTGCGACTGAAATATCAGGTAGAGATGAGCGACACACCCGAAAAATTTGAAGATCAGCCACTGACCGAGCATCTCCGCGAGTTGCGGAGTTGCCTGATTTATTCTTTTGCAGCGATATTTATCGGTTTCTGCATTTCCTATCTGATCATCAGGCCAATCGGCACCTGGTTTTTCAAACCGCTCACTGAAGTGCTACCCGAGGGTACCAGCCTCATTTTTACTTCTTATCAGGAAGGGTTTTTTTTTATCTAAAACTTGCCTTGGTTTGCGGTATCATCCTTGCGAGTCCGATGATCTTTTACCAGATCTGGCGTTTTATCGCGCCGGGTCTTTATCGTCATGAAAGGCG
Source organism: Desulfofustis sp. (assembly GCA_013042475.1). GTDB lineage: Bacteria > Desulfobacterota > Desulfobulbia > Desulfobulbales > Desulfocapsaceae > JABDQA01. The sequence continues at coordinate 14,669 of JABDQA010000016.1, read as the reverse complement.
CGTAATCATGCCTTTTACTCTGATATCAACGGTCTTCTTCATATCCGGTACGGCGTTTGGGTATTTCATCGTATTTCCGCCCGCCTTTAAATTTCTGGTTGGCTATAATAATGAATTTCTTACTTCAATGCCGGCTGTTAGCGAATACTTCTCACTAGCCTTAAGGCTACTCATTGCTTTTGGCATCATCTTCGAAATGCCGGTTATGATGGTCTTTCTCGCAAAAGCTGGTCTTGTTTCGGTTTCGTTTCTCAATCGGTACAGAAAATATGCAATTCTGCTCAATTTCATCATTGCTGCCGTACTTACGCCGACTCCCGACATTGTTAATCAGATGATGATGGGCATACCCTTACTGGTGCTCTACGAAGTCAGTGTCCTGGCAGTCTACCTGTTTGGCAGAAAATCATTTTCCGGTTTTGACGAGAGGGCCTGATTGACGAACTGGAACTGGATTTTTCCAAAACGAGCATTATAAATTGAGGTGAACTTTCATTTATTGACACCGCTATATAATCTGTGAAACTTCCCCGGAAGGTCTAAACAGTAAAAAGCGGTTTCGTCAGGTTGAAGAATCTTCACAACTTCAGGGAGAAAATAACGATGGGCTCGGACAGACTGTTTGAACAGGCGCTTGAGGTCGGCAGGCCGCCGACGGTGAGAAAGCTGTTTCCCCATTCGAAAGCGCTGCTGGTCAGCGGCAAGGTGGTGAACAGAGCTCTGGCCAGAAAGGGGCAGGCCATCACCATGGCTGCCAACGGCAGGAATTATTTCATCATTCAGGGGGCTCTATTGGCAGCCCAGCGTGCGAATGCCGCACTCATTGTGGAAATTGCCAAATCTGAGTCAAACTATTGCCCAGTCAATTTTTGGAATATCGCCCGGCTGGTTGACTCGGCCTGCAATTCTCTGGGCGTCACCATTCCGGTGGCGGTTCATGCCGATCATTACGGTCTCAAATCGGAAAAAGACATTGACAGTGCAAGGATCGAGATACCCAGCATCTTCGATGCCGGCATTACTTCCATCGCTGTGGATGCTTCCCACATGCCGGACGACCTGAACCTGCTGGCCAATCTCGAATTGAACCAGTATATCCCCGGCTGGGCCGGTCTGGAAACTGAGGTTGGTGAAATTAAGGGCAACCAGGGATTGTCAACCGTCGACGATGCCGGCTTTTTGATTGCCGGACTCAATGCCCATGATATCTTTCCCGACTGGATTGCACTCAACAACGGCTCAGCACACGGGATCGAGGCTAGCGGCGAGGGAATTCAGGTTGAGCTCACCGCCCAGATACACGAGCACCTGACGCCCTACAAAGTCTCAGGCGCTCAGCACGGCACTTCCGGCAACAGCTCCGCAAAATTACGCCAGATAGCCTCCGGCACCAATACAACTAAAGCCAATGTGGCAACTGCGCTGCAGATGGTATCCTGGGGCGTTGAGGTAAATGATTACGGAAATGCTCTCACTGACGGTGATGGTAATTTCAGGAAAGTAAAAGGTGAGGGAGTTACCGAAGATACTTGGCAGCGAATGGTTAGCTACGCACAGGATAGGGGATGGAATGGAGGCAACTACAAAAACCTGAATCTGCCGGTCGACAACTGGCTGATGGCCCAACCGCGTGAAGTTCGCGAGCGTATGGTTAAAAGGGTTGAAGAGTTCACTTATTCGATGCTGGTGGATGTGTTTAATGCCTCAGATACTGCTCCACTAGCCATGGAATTGCTGATTCAGGCAGGATCGCATGATATCGGTGCCGAGGCTGCGCGTATCGAAGATCCGTCCGACTGGACCAGAGAGAAAATCATCTCCCGAGCCCAGACCCTTGAAGTTGACAAGGGTCCTGAAGGTGATTTTGACGATTGATTCCTCTCTCACTCTGCAACGACATCCCCTGATCTGCATTGATCAGGGGATATTTTTTTCATACCAGGGATGACTATGAACACCATTCTCGTTACAGGGGCTGCCGGCTTCATCGGCGCTCATCTCAGCCAGCGCCTGACCGCCCAGGGGATTAAGGTTGTCGGACTCGACAATATTAACGATTACTACGATCAAAAGCTCAAGATCGACAGAATGGCAGCCCTCGCAGAAGGCGAAAATTTTGTTCATGAAAACCGTGATCTGAGCAACCGTAGCGAGATGGAGGAACTCTTTCAGAATTACTCATTTGATGCAGTAGTCAACCTTGCCGCCCAGGCCGGAGTTCGATATTCACTTATCAATCCCCACTCTTATGTGGATACCAATCTGGTCGGTTTTGTCAACATCCTGGAAGGTTGTCGTCACAGTGGCGTAAAGCACTTGGTCTATGCGTCTTCCAGCTCTGTTTACGGTGCCAACACCAACATGCCTTTTTCGGTCCATGACAATGTCGATCATCCGGTATCGCTCTATGCAGCCTCAAAAAAAGCCAACGAATTGATGGCCCACACCTACAGTCATCTTTATAACCTGGCAACTACAGGGCTTCGTTTCTTCACTGTCTATGGCCCCTGGGGAAGACCGGATATGGCCCTCTTCTTGTTCACCAAAGCGATGCTCGCCGGCGAGCCGATTAAAGTTTTCAATCATGGCCAAATGGAACGTGATTTTACTTATATAGAAGATATAGTTGAGGGGGTGTGTAGGGTTGTTTTTAAGGTGCCTGAGGGCGATTTGTCATGGTCTGGCGATGTTCCCGATCCGGCCACCTCCTATTGTCCTTACCGGGTCTACAATATCGGCAATAACAATAAGGAAAAATTACTGCGCTATATCGAAGTACTCGAAGAATGTTTGGGCATCAAGGCGGAAAAACAAATGTTGGACATGCAGCCGGGAGATGTTCCGGCTACCTATGCCGATGTGGACGACCTGGTGCGTGATTTGGACTATCGACCCAATACAACTCTGGAGTATGGCGTGGCCCGCTTTGTCGACTGGTATAAGGAGTATTACCGCATCTAGCCAGATGTTATTGGGAAATCAACATTGCCCCCCTTACGGGCGAGATGAAACAGGCTGCTCTTTCTGATCTTGAACGTCGCTCAGAAAAAAATATGCAGTATCTGGACGAAACAAAGCAGAAGTAAAGATCAGCGGTTCATGAGTTGCAGTGCCGCCTCTGTGATTGCCACCGAGTTGATCGAGCTGTTACGCCACAGAGTTTTCTGCGGTCCCTGCTCGATGAAGCGATCCGGGTGAGCGAGAAGACTTGTCTTGACCGGGAGACCGCAGCGGCTGAAAAGTTCCAGTACGCTGGTACCAAATCCACCTTGCCTGACATTGTCCTCTACGGTAATGACCCGACCAGTCGAGGCTGCGACATCACAGATCAGTTCCATATCCAACGGTTTGATGAAGCGGGGATTGATCACTGCCGCGTCAACCCCAAGTTTTTCAAGTCCATGCGCTGCTCGAAGGGCAGGGTGTACCCGGTTGCCAATGGGCAGCAGAAGGATATCCTTTCCTTCGCGCAACAGCTCTCCCTGGCCTATTTTGAAGCCGGTCAGCTTGGATCCTAGTTCGACATTTTCCCCACATCCTCGTGGGTAGCGCACGGCAGAAGGTCCGCTGTGGTTCACAGAGGTGTAGATCATCTGCCTGAGTTCTTCCTCGTCCTTCGGTGCCATTAATACAAGATTAGGAATTATCCTCAGGAAACTAAGATCGAATACACCATGATGGGTCGGTCCGTCAGCGCCAACCACGCCCGCACGGTCAATCGCCAGGGTAACTGGCAGGTTGGAGATACAGATATCGTGGATAATCTGATCGTAAGCGCGCTGAAAAAAGGTGGAGTAGATCGCCACCACCGGGTGAAAGCCTTCGCTGGCGAGTCCGGCGGCAAAGGTTACTCCATGTTGCTCGGCGATACCGACATCAAAAAACCGCTCGGGATAGGCCTCGGCAAAATCGCTCAACCCGGTTCCAGCGACCATTGCTGCGGATATGGCAATAATCTTGTCGTTGGTTTTAGCAATCTCAGTCAGGGTGTTGCCAAACACCTTGGTGTAGGAAACCGGACCTCCGCCACCCTTTGACTTGCCGGTCTCCGACTCGAAGGGGCCGATGCCATGGAACAGTCCGGGGTTTTTCTCGGCAGGCTCGTAGCCTTTACCTTTGGTGGTGAGGACATGAATCAGGGCAGGTCCCTGTTGGGTGTCTCTCACCGTCTCAAGTGTTTCCAATAATTCTTCGAGATTGTGCCCATTGAGTGGACCGATATAGTCGAATTTCAATGCTTCGAAGAGCATACCCGGCGTAAAGAAACTTTTAAAACTGTCTTCGCTCTTCTTCAAAACGGTAAGGATATTTTCGCCCACATTGGAGAGCTGGCCGAGACGCTCAACCAGGTGGTCCTTGAACCGGCGCATGGTTCGACCGGTAAGCTTACGGCTTAGAAAACTGCTCAGCGCCCCGACATTGGGCGATATGGACATCTCGTTGTCGTTGAGGATTACGATCAGATCCTTGTTGATGTCGCCGGCCTGATTGAGGGCTTCAAACGCCATACCGGCGGTCATGGAACCATCGCCAATAACTGCGATTGTCTTGGCTGGATCGTCCTTGAGATCTTTGGCCAGCGCCATGCCTAGAGCAACCGATATAGAGGTTGATGAATGACCTGTTTCAAAGGCGTCGTATTCGCTCTCGCTCAGCTTTGGAAAACCGCTGATTCCCTGGTATTGGCGTAGTGTATGAAATCTGTCCCGGCGACCGGTGATCAGCTTATGGGCGTACGTCTGGTGGCCCACATCCCAGATGAGTTTGTCAACCGGTGTGTTGAACACGTAATGCAGGGCCAGGGTAAGTTCCACGACACCGAGGCTTGGACCCAGGTGGCCGCCGGTGACGGACACAGATTCAATCAGGAAGTCACGTATTTCCTGGGCCAGCAGATCCAGATCGGACCTGTGCAAAAGGCGTATATCCTTGGGACTCTCAATCTTTTCAAGAAGGTTGCTTTGTCCCGTTGTCGTCGTTGAGGGTAATAGCATCTATCAATAGTCCACATTATAGTTGTCAGCCTGCTATACAATAATCAGAAAAAATAATCAGCAAATCAAAATGTTCAGGAAAGGCGGGAAAGTAGTGAATTCAAATGAACCTCAGTGAGTTCTGTCATAGATGTAGTCGGCAAGTTGCACAAGCAGGGTTGGCTGGGTGTCGAAACCCTTAAGGGCCTGCTTGGCTTTTTCGACGGCTTGCTGAGCCAGTTTTTTGGTCTCTTCAATGCCAAAGAAAGCAGGATAGGTCGCTTTTCCCCTAGCTTTGTCAGCACCGGCTGATTTACCGAGAACCTCGGTGGTCGAAGTTTCATCGAGCAAATCGTCGACGATCTGAAAAGCGAGTCCGATAGCCTCTCCATAGCGGGTCAACTGGTCAACCTGCTGGTCTTCGGCATCTCCGGCGAGCGCCCCGGCTTGAATCGCACAGCGGATCAGGGCACCGGTCTTGGAGCGATGTATTGTCTTGAGATGTTCAAATGGATAGTTGGTATTTTCTCCGGCGATATCGAGAGCCTGTCCACCAACCATACCCAGCGAACCAGAAGCCTCGGCCACTAGTCTGATGATTTCCAGCTGACGCGTCGTCCTCATCGAAGCACCGGGTCTGGCAAGAAGTTCAAAGGCAAATGTGAGCAAACCGTCACCGGCAAGAATTGCGCCGGCTTCGCCGTAGAGCTTATGGTTGGTTGGCTTGCCCCGTCGGAGATCGTCATCGTCCATGGCCGGAAGATCGTCATGGATCAAAGAATAGGTATGAATGCACTCGATGGCACAACCGGTGACCAGGGCCTCGTTGAGCAGGACGGGATCACCGGTGACCGCCTCAGCGGAGGCCAGGCATAGAATTGGTCGTATCCTCTTGCCACCAACGAACAGGCTGTAGCGCATGGCTTCAATATGATCGCTGAAGGGGCCGTGGGCTGCGATCATTAATGAATGGAGTTTATCTTCTACCAGCCGTTTCCTGTCGCCGAGATATTTTTTAATCTCCATTCTCTGTCTGGTCGAACGGTTCGGCCTTGAGGCGGCCGTCTTTTTCAAGCAGGATTTCCACCTTGGTGCGCGCTTCACTGAGTTTGGCGTTACAGAATTCGGTCAACTTAATGCCCTCATCGAATTTTTTCAGACTGGCCTCCAGGCTCAAGTCGCCACTTTCGAGTTCCTGGGTAATTTGCTCCAGTCGAGCGAGGGCCGATTCAAATGTTTTTTTAGCCATATCTCTGGACAGTCGATGCTTCCTTAATTATTAGGATGGATTGAAAAACCACTATTGCCGGTTGGTGGACGCTGAAATATAGTATACCACTAGAGTGTAGCGCAAGGACTGAATCAGGCTTTTACTGCCCGGGGATTACCAATTTGTTGAAACAATAAAATGAATCTAAAAGAAGCCATTGCGCTGTTCTGCCGCTGGCTGGAAAACGAAAAAGGCTATTCCCCTCATACTATTGCCGGGTATCGAAGGGATCTCCAGGAGTTCAGCAGTCAGGTAGGAGATGCGACAGCAGCAGGGGGGCTGGTGTCAACACAGGTAAGTAAATTCATCATTGGTTTGCATGGCAGAAATGGTCCATCGACTGTGGCCAGAAAACTGTCTTCGCTACGCTCTTTTTTCAAGTTCCTCCAGCGTCGGTCAGTGATTGCTACCAGTCCAATGGACAACATTTCCGGCCCCAAAATCGGTAAATCCATACCCAATTTTCTGACCGTTGACCAAGTGTTTGCGCTCCTCGAAGCACCAGTTGATTCGGACCGATTCACGCATCGCGACCGCGCCATTCTGGAACTGCTCTACTCCACCGGAATTCGTGTTGCCGAGCTGGTGGCCACAGACCTCGACGATCTTGATTTGAAAGGTGAAATGCTTAGGGTGAGGGGCAAAGGAAATAAGGAGCGCCTAGTTCCTGTCGGGCGACCGGCAGTTAAGGCGATTGCCGCTTATCAACGTGGCGAGAGATCGGCACTACTTGCCGAGCGTCTCGCGCACGGAAAAACGGTGGACGATCGGGCGCTGTTTTTGAACAATCGCGGCGGTCGGTTGACCACCAGAAGTGTAGAAAGGTTTGTTGACAAATATGGCCAGAGGGCGGGCATCCAGACGCCCGTTACCCCTCATGCACTGCGGCATTCATTTGCCACCCATCTCCTGGAAATGGGTGCAGATCTGCGCTCGGTTCAAGAGTTGCTGGGTCATGCCAGCCTGTCCACCACCCAGAAATACACCCATCTGACCCTGGATCACCTCAGCCGAATTTACGATGCCTCTCATCCGCTGGGCGATACCAAACGCAAAAGCTGAATGACCTAATCAGGAGTCTCACGAATGACGATAAAATCAACCACCATTCTATCTGTACGACACCGCGACCAGGTTGTTGTCGCCGGCGACGGTCAGGTATCGCTGGGTAACACAGTAATCAAACACAATGCCAGAAAAGTACGCCGGCTCTATCACGACCAGGTGATCTGCGGCTTTGCCGGTGCCACCGCGGATGCATTCACACTGTTTGACAAGTTCGAGGCCAAACTCGAACAGTTCAACGGTAATCTGATGCGCTCAGCGGTGGAACTGACCAAGGAATGGCGCACGGATCGCATGCTGCGCCGGCTCGAGGCCATGCTCATTGCAGTGGACAAAGAGTATAGTCTGCTCATTTCCGGAACCGGAGATGTGATAGAGCCGGATACGGGGGTGTTGGCAATTGGCTCCGGTGGGCCTTTCGCCCAGGCTGCGGCCCTTGCCCTGGTGCAAAAGAGTGAACTCGAGGCCGAGGAGATCTGCCGCACCGCCATGGAGATTGCCGGGTCGATCTGTATTTACACCAATCAAGAAATTATCTTGGAAACACTATGAAAAAGATTCAGTCATTGACCCCGCGTGAAACCGTAGCTGCGCTGGATAAATTTATCGTAGGCCAGAGCGATGCCAAACGCTCAGTGGCCATCGCTCTTCGAAACCGCTGGCGCAGACGCCAGGTCGAGCCTCCGCTGAGGGAGGAAATAGCACCGAAAAACATCATCATGATTGGGCCCACAGGGGTTGGCAAGACAGAAATTGCCAGGCGGTTGGCGATACTTGCCGAATCGCCTTTTCTCAAGGTAGAGGCGTCCAAATTCACCGAGGTCGGCTACGTGGGGAGAGATGTCGAGTCAATGATCAGGGACCTGGTGGAAATTGCCATAAACATGGTCAAGGAAGAGGAGAAGAAACGGGTAGAAGGTATCGCAGAGGCGCATGCCGAGGACATGATTCTCGATCTTCTGTTGCCCCCGTCAGCAGGCACAACGAACCCGCTGTCCGATACCGGTCCTGGCGGTGATAAATCTTTCACTCTGGTTACCAAGGACGACTCAGCAACTCCGGTTTCCCAGGAGCACGAATCATCCACCAGGGAAAAGATACGAAAAATGCTCAGGGAAGGTAAATTCAATTCCAGGGAGTTAGAGGTTGTGCTCGACGAGGCCAAGTCCTCTCCCATGGTCGAGATCATGACGACCTCGGGGCTTGAAGATATGCAGTCCAATCTTCAGGATGCCTTCAGCAAGATGTTTCCGCGTAAGAAGAAAGAGCGAAAACTCAAGGTTCCCGAGGCAATGGAGGCACTCAAGCAACAGGAGATGGAACGGCTGGTAGACCGTGACAAGGTGCTCAAAGAAGCGCTTCGGCGCACCGAGGAATCGGGTATTATTTTCCTTGACGAAATAGACAAGATTGCCAGCCGTCAGGGCACCCACGGTCCCGATGTCTCCCGCGAAGGGGTTCAGCGTGACCTGCTGCCCATCGTCGAGGGAGCGACGGTCAACACCAAGCATGGCATGGTGAAAACCGATCATATCCTGTTTATCGCCTCAGGTGCTTTTTATGTGAGCAAGCCTTCTGATCTGGTCCCAGAGCTTCAAGGTCGTTTCCCGATACGGGTCGAACTCGATTCGCTGGGCAAGGATGAATTCATCAGAATTCTCACCGAGCCTGAAAATGCGCTTACCAAGCAGTACACTGCGCTGATGGAGACAGAGGGAATAGCCCTTTCCTTCGACGACGGTGCCATTGAAGAAATGGCCAGAATTGCCGTTGATGTGAATGAAAACACTGAAGAGATAGGCGCTCGCCGTTTGCACACTATTATGGAGCGGGTGTTGGATGATTTGTCTTTCGATGCTTCCGAGAAGGGAGAAGAGGAGATCGTAATCACCGCCGACTACGTGCGTGCGCAACTCAAAGATATCGCCGAAGACCAGGATTTGAGCAGGTTTATTCTCTGATGTTTCTGGAAGTCCTTGCTCGAAACCTTGATTCCCTTGAGCTGGAGTGCTCAATAATTCTGCTGTTTGAAGCTTCGCTTGCGTCGAATAGGCTCGATGGTCTTTTTTTCAAATCTCAGTGGGTCGTAACCAAAAAGCTCGGTAATACTGACGCTTAATTCGCTGGAAGGGCGTACCGTAAAGTTCTTGTCGATCTCCACGTCCACTTCTCCTTCCCCGGTAAAGTGCAGGGTCAGGGAGAACGGGCAGGAGCCGTGGTAGTTAAAAAGCAGTTCTTTCAGTTCTTCGAGCCTGATCCTGCTGATCGTGTCCGCCTCCAATCTGGCATGTACAGTCTGGGTGTATTTCTGTCTGGCGTCGGGCAGGGGATCAATGTCTTCGGCCACAATCTTAATCCCCTGATCTCCTTTCTGTACAGTTCCACGGACCACTACCGGTTCGGTGCTATCGAGCAATTTATAGCAGTTCGCATAAGTTTCGGGAAAGACGAGGACTTCGACTGATTCCAACACGTCCTCCAGCGTCACAAAGGCCATGGGTTTGCCCTGTTTGTTTTTGTGCTGTTTGACGGTGCGGATGAGTCCGCCGATTCTGACCGGCTGTCCGTCGTTGAATAACTGGAGATTGGTGATGTCAGAATCGGTAATCGTTCTGAGTTCCTCCAGTGCCTCATCCAGCGGATGGCCAGTGATGTAGAAACCCACGGTCTCCTTTTCGTATTTGAGCTTTTCGAGGTCGTCCCACTCGTTTATATCGGGCAGCATGATTTCGGCTAGTTCAGTACTTGCGGTGACTGGTGCCACATTGAATATTGACATCTGACCGCTCATCTGATCGCGCTGGTGGGCCTTGGCCTGATCCATTGCCTGGGGGAGGATGGCGAGCAGTTGCGATCGCCTGCAGCCGAGCGAATCGAATGAACCGGATTTGATGAGGCTTTCAATCACTCTATTGTTGACGCTGCCGGAATGGACTCGGTTGCAGAAGTCAACCAGTGAAGTAAAAATGCCGTTCTGCTCCCGCTCCTTGATGATGTGGTTCAGTGCCGCCTCGCCGACATTCTTGACTGCAGCCAGACCGAAACGAATTTTATCGCCATGAACGCTGAAGTCCTGAACGGATTCGTTAATGTCAGGTGGCAGTACCTCGATGTTGTGTTCCCGACATTCGTTGATGTAGAGGACCACCTTGTCGGTATTATTCATGTCGCATGACAGCAGCGCGGTCATGAACTGAGCGGGATAGTGGGCTTTGAGATAGGCCGTCTGGTAGGCAATCAGGGCATAGGCGGCGGAATGGGATTTATTGAAACCATACCCTGCGAACTTAGCCATCAGCTCGAAGATGTCCTCGGCCTTTTTCTCGTCAATCTGGTTATCCCGGGCCCCGGCCATGAACTTTTCCTTCTCCTGATTCATCACCTCAGGTATCTTCTTACCCATCGCCCTTCTCAGGATATCCGCATCGCCAAGGCTGTAGTTGGCCAGCACATTGGCTATCTTCATAACTTGTTCCTGGTAGACGATAACGCCATAGGTTTCTACAAGAATCGGCTTGAGCTGGGGAAGTGAGTAGTTAGCTTCCTGGCGGCCGTGCTTGGTGTTGACGAAATCCTTGACCATGCCGGATTCGAGTGGGCCGGGGCGATAGAGGGCAACCAGGGCGATGAGATCGGTGAACTGTTCAGGTGCCATGTCGACAAGCAATTCCCTCATGCCGCTGCTTTCCAACTGGAAGATGCCGAGCGAATTGCCACTGCAAAGCAGTTTGAAAGTTTTCATGTCGTCCATATCGAGGGCCGACATGTCGAGTTCGGTGCCGCAGTCGCTCTTGATGTGATCCAGGGCCTTCTTAATCACTGTCAGGGTCTTCAGACCGAGAAAATCAAACTTGATGAGTCCGGTCATCTCGGTGTGTTTCATGTCGTACTGGGTGATCGTTTCACCATCTTTACCCTTGCACACCGGCAGGTATTCGGTGATAGGCCGGGGGGAGACCACCACGCCCGCTGCATGGGTGGACGTATGACGAGCCAGACCTTCGAGGGTTCGAGAGACCCGGATCAATTCGGTAACACGGGGATCAAGGTCGGCTGTTTCAGTCAGTTTCGGTTCCTGGGCGATGGCCTTTTCGATGGTCATGCCGAGTTCCTCAGGAATCAGCTTGGCTATCTTATCGACCTCGCCAAAAGGAATGTCCAGAGCACGTCCCACGTCTCTGATGACTCCTCTGGCCTTCATTGAGCCGTAGGTGATGATCTGGGCCACGTGTTCACTTCCGCCATATTTGTCTCGCACGTAATCAAGCACTTCCCCGCGGCGCTCCTGGCAGAAATCGATATCGAAGTCGGGCATGGATTTGCGCTCGATATTGAGAAAACGCTCGAAAATAAGACCGTAGGGAATCGGGTCTATATCGGTAATACCCATGGCATAAGCAGCCAGACTTCCGGCACCGGAGCCGCGTCCGGGCCCCACTGGAATTCTCTGGTCTTTAGCCCAATTGATGAAGTCAGCAACAATCAGGAAATATCCCGGAAAGCCCATCTTGTTGATGACGTCGATCTCCATGTTGAGACGGTCCCGGTAATGTTTTTCGGTCTCAGGAGGTAAAGGCGCTTTTTTCCGCATCGCCCCAAAGCGAGCCTGCAAGCCTCGGCGGCACTCTTTGGTAAACATTGTTTCGAGGGTCTCGCCCTGGGGCAGGGGAAAGTTTGGAAAATGATAATTACCCAGTTCAATTTCAAGATTACAGCGCTCAGCTACTTCAACCGTATTGGTGATTGCTTCAGGGCAGTAGTCGAAGGTATTTTTCATTTCTTCAGGCGATTTGAAATAGAAATCGTCGGAAGCGAATTTAAACCGTTTCGGATCTTTTACGGTTTTGCCGGTCTGAATGCAGAGCAGTACGTCATGGGCCTGTGATTCCTCTTTGTTCAAGTAGTGACAGTCGTTCGTCGCCAGCAGTTTAATGCCTAGTTCCTGGCTGAGACGCATAAGTCCCTGATTCACTGTCTCCTGCTCGTCGATGCCGTTTTCCTGGAGTTCGAAATAGTATCTGTCGCCAAACAACTCCTGCATCTCCTTGGCTTTCTCCCGTGCTTCCTCATAGCGGTTGTGGGAAATGAGCCAGGGAACTTCACCGTGAAGGCAGGCGCTTGTGGCGATGAGATCATTGCTGTACCTGGCCAGCACCTCCTTGTCGATACGCGGACGATAGTAGAACCCTTCAAACTGAGCAATCGAGGATAGTTTCATCAGATTCTTGTAGCCCTCGTAGTTCATCGCCAACAGGATCAGGTGAAAGGCTGGTCCTGCCTCTCCCGAAACCTTTTCGGCCCGGTTGCCGGGGGCGATATAGAACTCGCAGCCAATGATCGGTTTGATGCCCGCTTTTTTGGCTTTATCATAAAATTCGAGGGCGCCGTACATGGCACCGTGGTCGGTTACGGCCACGGCTTCCATCTCGTATTCTGCACACTTATTTAAAAGCTTGGGTAATTGAATGGCTCCATCCAGCAGGCTGTGCTGGGTATGGACGTGAAGGTGGACAAATCCTGCACTCATGGCGTGCTCTCTAATCCTATGGTTTTTTCGAGGTTTGCATTGGTGAAATTGGCGCCGCTCACATCGGCGTCGGTTAAATTGGCCAGCAGCAGGTTGGCGCCGCTGAGGTCGGCGCCTTGCAAATCAGCCCCCGTCAAATTCGCACCGGGAAGATTGGCGTGATTGAGGCGTGCGTTCTGGAGATTGGCACCGCTGAGGTTGGCCCTTCTAAGATTGGCGTAGCGCAGATCGGCGCCGCTGAGGTCGGCGCCTTCGAGATTAGCCTTGATCAGCGAGGCTTCTCTGAGGTCCATTCCGGTCATGTTGCAGCCAGGACAGTTTCCGGCCAGCCGCTTGGCAGTCAGATCGCTGTCATTTTCTAATGAAGAATTGATGACCACATCTCTGGATCGAGGAGGTTCGCTTGTTGACGAGGGAGAAGGCGATTCGCTTTGCTGGGAGGCGATTTGCCGTCGTACCGAGCGGGGAGGGCTGGCCTTTTCGAGTTTGCTGGCCAGCGACTCAGGGTCTCCCCCCACCTGTTTGGCGGTATAGTAAGCTGCTCCGTTGGTGGTAAAAAAGGTGAGCCGGTCAGCCTGTGGATTATCATAGACGGTATAGCATTTGATATCGCTATAGTACCAGAGTCGAAATTTAAGGCAGAGCTGGTTCTCATCGGTCAGATCCCATTTACCGACGTCGCGCTGTTTTTCATTGTCTACGGCTGCCAGCTGGCCGTTGCGATCGAAATAGACCGTACCGCTGAAATCGTAGGCCGACATGACCAGAGAATTGTCGGCCACAATTTCAAAGATCTGTTCGGCTTTCAGCTGAGTGCTTTCCTGCTTGACTGCCTGCTTTGAGGTTATGGGCGAGCAGTTGGTCAGTATAAGGAGCATGACGAACACCAGAAAACGAAGGACATATTTCATAAGGTTTTACTCCCGGAGTGCGGCGAAAAATTCGGGGGAAGGAACGTTTGGATTGATGGTAGTAATTACCACGTTCACAACCGATTGTGCATTAAAAAAGAGTGCTACTATGTAGTTGAAATCAGATAGTTTGAAAAAAATAATCAAGTAATATCAATATAATAATGTGGTTTAAAAATCTTACAAACAGCGTGTAAAGCCTCGTACTTTATGTTCCCGGGCGGACTGGAAAACAGAGATGGAAGGAGGCCATTGTCCTAACGTTCAGCGGTCTTGTAAAGCCAGATATAGCCCAGCATGCCCGCCGCCAAACTAGCGAACAGAATGCCTATTTTGGCATAAAGCAGGGGTTCGGGCAGGGATTCGAAGGCCAGGGTGCCAATAAAAATAGACATGGTAAATCCGACCCCGGCCAGCAGACCAATACCAACAATCTGGTGCATGGTAAAGCCTTGAGGTAGATTTGCCTGTCTTAAATTTGACAATTCACCAATCAGTATTTCTCTTTTACTTCGAGGCCGATCACAAAAAAGAGAAGCGCCATCAAGCCGTTGTTGATCCAGTTCTGGATTGACTTGCTGATATAATAATTATCGGTTCCTTTGGGTCTATCAATCATGTCCTTCAGAAATCTTTGAGAATGGTGAGGTCGGGCAGGCTTGGTATCCAGTCGCTACTTTTGAACCAGAATTCCTGCATGGCTTTCAGGGCTCCGGAACCGACCAGAAGATTCAAGTAATTGGTGAGCAGGTTGATAAATAATGGATCTTCAGCCGATACTCCGATGCCTAGCTGCTCGTAGCTCAGGATTTTCTCATAGACGGAAAAGCCGCGGTCCCGGTAGCGAAATTCCGACACCTTGCAAAATGGATAATCAGAGATTATGCCGTCGATTTCGTTATTGAGCAGCTTGATCAGGGCCT
>JABDQA010000212.1 GCA_013042475.1 Desulfofustis sp. | reverse complement strand
GCTGAAATGATGCAATTAGAGATCAGAAGAGGAGACCTGGGATGATTGAAAAACGCACATTGGGTGCCACCGGCATCGAGGTGGCGCGGATCGGCATATCTTCAAGTTTTGGAGCCAAGGCGGAGGTATTCAGGGCGGCCCTGGACAGAGGTTGCAACTACTTCAACTGGGGCACCTTCATCAAGGGCCGCAGTTCCTCCTTCCGAGAATTCGTCAGGCAGCTTACCCGCGAGGGGCGGCGTCAGGATCTGGTGATCGGTCTGCTGAGCTATTCTCACCTGGCCTCGTTGGGGGATAGATTCTTGAAATCGGCATTGAAACAGCTGGATACCGATTACATTGACGGTCTTATCCTGGGCTACTATCCCAAACGCCCGCCCCAGCGCGTGCTGGACTGGGCCGCACGGGTCAAGCAGCAGGGGCTGGTCAGGGCAATCGGTTTAACGACTCACAACCGGAGTGTGGTTGTACCCCTAAGCCAAGAGGGAATCATCGACTTTTTCCATGTGCGCTACAATGCAGTGCATCGCGGAGCCGAGCAGGATATCTTTCCTCACCTGGACGAGCAACCGCCAGGCATTGTCTCGTTTACTGCCACCAGCTGGGGCCAGCTTCTCAAACAGAAGAAGATGCCGGCTGCGACCACTCCGCCGTCGGCAGGCGACTGCTATCGTTTCGTCCTGGCCCGGAACGAGATTGATGTCTGTATGATGGGGGTCAAGGATCTGCAGATGTTTAACGATAACATCAAGGTACTCGAGCAGGGCCCCATGAGTGCCGAAGAGCTGGAGCGGATGAGAACCATAGGCGACCATATTTATCGCTGATATAGACGCCCACAGTTTATATGAGCTTCTATCAGCCCCTGTTTGGTGAGCTTACCAGGTGCATAGCGCCCGATAAACAATACTCTTATCAGGCTTGATTTGAGTGGCCGAGATGAATACATGAAAAGGGTAACTTCTTGGGTGCCTTGATTGGGCATCGACCACAATTTTTTCGACTTACACCACCACGGAGGTCATCAGATGGTACTCACTCCCTCGACAATGCTCGACCTGGGCACTAAAGCCCCCAATTTCACCCTGGCCGATCCGCATGGCACCACCTTCGATCTCAGCGCTCAGACAATGGATAAGGGGTTGCTGGTCATTTTCATGTGCAACCACTGTCCCTATGTGATCCACATCAGGGAGAAGCTGGTGCAGCGGATTCGGGAGTACCAGGACCAGGGAATCACCGTCGTTGCCATCAACAGCAACGATTATACCACCCATCCGGATGATAGTCCGGAACGCATGGCCCAGGACATGAAAGAGTTCGGTTATTCTTTCCCCTACCTGGTTGACGACGACCAGGCCGTGGCCAAGTCCTACGAGGCTGCCTGCACCCCGGATATCTACCTGTTCGACAAGGATAAGAAGCTGGTGTATCGAGGACAGTTCGATTCGGCCCGTCCGGGCAGCACGACACCGATTACCGGGGAAGACCTGACCGCTGCCGTGAGCCAGATGCTCGAAGGAAAAGAGATAGGCACGGTGCAGCAGCCGTCGATGGGTTGTAACATCAAGTGGAAAGCGGGCAACGAACCATCATATTTCGGGACTTGAGTGCCCATTCTTCCCATCTACCCGGCCATGTCGGGCGATCGCTGCGGTAGTTCGTTTTTGCCATTAGTGTTCAGCCCGCCCGCCCGCTTATTTCTTCTTGCAGGCCTGGCACTGGTCAGTCTTGTGGCCTGCTCTGGCGAAGAGGGCCTGAAGCGCGGCTCCAATCTGCTTCTCGATGAGGCACACCTTCTCACTGATATCAACGAATCGATCGAAGGGTATCTCAACCGGATCAGGACGAATTACGGCATCGAAGTGGTGCTCGTCACGCTTCCATCAGTCGGGACTGGCGAGTCACTCAAAGAGGCTTCCTCCAGACTTTTTACCGAGTGGGATATAGGGCGCGACTACAACGGCCAGGGTCTGCTGCTCATGTTGACAGAGCAAGATAAAGAGGTGCGCCTGGAAGTCGGTTCGGCCCTTGAGCATGTGTACACCGATCTGTTCACAGGCTATATCGAAACCAAGCAACTCAAATCCTATTACCTGAGCGATCAGCTTGAGATTGGTCTTGTAGCGGTTGTGGAGGAGATAGAGGCCCGGGCCCAATTGGTTTGGCGCGATCTGGCTGATGCAGCTGCCATAAGTGTACGCGATCAGAAATTTCTGTCCGCAGGCGGGGGCGCCGATGTGGATTTGAAAGAGTTCAAGGCGGAACCTGTCACCACAGGCGACCGCACCTACCCGGCGGGAAATAGCCCGGAAGAAGCGTGGCAGACGCTGATCGACAGTTGGCGAGATAAGAACCGTAACCCGGACATAGGGGTGTACACGCCGATAACACGATTGATATACCGGGACTTCACCGATCTGCCGGACAGGAGATTCGAGGAGGATGTGCGCACCTGGGGCACCAAACCGTTTGAAATAATCTCGGATGAACGATATGCCGTGGTCTTCTTCGGCCATAAAAAAGGCTGGGACAATGCACCTTTTCTGTTCTGCCGGACAGAAGAAGGGTGGCAGTTCGATATGGTTCATCAACGCAAGGTGGTGCGTATGGGCAGGGCTCCGGCGTGGGGCATCGAGCGCGGGGAACACCCTTATATTGCCCTGATGTCGCGCTGCCCATACTGGATGGGGCAGGATATTCCGCTTCCTGAACAAGATGTATATTCAGTCGCAAAAGACAAAGATACCGCAGCCCGAATTCTCCTTCTGGAGAATCAGCTTGAAGGCGGCGCTGAGGATTTTAACACCCTTTTTGAGCTCGGCAGGCTGTACACGATTACCTCGATGGGGCAGAAACGGATCAGCTTTCTCAACAGGGCAAGGAGCATGCAGCCGGACCATCCGGATGTGCTCAAATTTCTGGCCATTGCTCATGTCGATGGTCATTATCAGTATGAAACCGCCCTGCCTTTAATGCAGCGCTATGTGGAACTTCGCTCCGAAGATGGTTTCGGACATTTTTTCCTCGGCTACCTGTACCTCATGCTGGACCAGCATGAGCAATCCATAAAGTCGCTGAAAGCCGGGCTCAATCTGAATCCAGAAAATGTCTACGGCCTTTGTAAAATGGCCCGTGCTTATCTCGAGAGGGGAGGAAGAAATGACCGGGACAGAGCGGAAGAGATTTTGGACAGGTTAAAATCTGTGGCGCCAAATCATATAAGGGTTGGCTGGTTGCGGAAAAAGTTGCGCCCCTGAACTCGAGTGCGGGGAAATGATCCCCCATGCTGTTCCAATCTCCCTAAGAGAAGCGAAACACTATAACCAAGGGTAATGGACACCATGGGTATGGCGTTCCTTTAACTGGGCGAACAGTCAGCGGATGATCAGGTTATGCAGTTCGTTCTTGTCGTCGGCTTTGACCGGGAAATGTTCTTCCAGGATCGAACCGATACACTCGATTCCATCGCAGATGGCCTGGCAGGGACTGCCCTTCTTTATCCCGCTGCTCACAAGATCAACAATTTCCTGCCAGGTCTGCGGGTCTATTTTGTCGTCGATCCCACGGTCGCCGAGTACCCAGACCCGGTGTTCAAAGACCGATATATAAAGGAGGATGCCATTGGCATCTCTGGTATCATGCAGGGCCTCGCTGAAAAATGCTGCCGCGGCAGCCTCCTTTACCGCCAGGTCGGCGCGGATTGGGGAGAAGAACAGACGTTTCAGGCGGGGTATGCGTTTTACTGAAATGTAACCAATCGTATAATAGATGGTGAAGAAAATCAGGAACAGCCACATGTTGTCGGTGCCGAGCCAGAGCAGTCCGCCAAAGAACCGGGCCGAGAGCAGCGCGATGGGCAGCGCGAAAAAAATGCCGCCGACGATCGGCGCCACCGGATAGCTGTGGCTCTCTGAGACGATCATCGGCACGATCTCACCGGAGGTCTTTTTCTCTGCTTCCTGCACCGTCTCGGTCACGGTTTGCCGTTCTTCGGCGGTGAGAAATTGTTCTGCCAGAGTCGTCATTTTCTACCAGCCTCCAGATGCACCGCCGCCGCCAAATCCGCCACCACCGCCGCTGAAGCCGCCACCAAACCCACCCGACGAGCGGCCGAACCCGCCGCCGTAACCGGTTCTACTCACGGCACCACCTGCAGAGCCCGCCAGGGTGGCGGCCGCCAGCCCGCCAATGGCACCGATTGGTATGAGAAAGAGCAGTGCCAGGCCGGTGATCCCGAACAGAAGGAAGCCAAGGAGCAGCGACAGGGTGCCTCCGGCGGCTGCCGCAGCTAGCTTGCTTCTGCGCAGCAGCGAACCAAAAATGAAAAAGATAAAAATCAGTGATGTCAGCAGCCCTCCCGGGTCTGCACGGCTTGATGAAGCCGGTCTGCCGCTGGCATCAGCGGTGAACTCGCCCCGCACTGTTGCCACGATGGCGCCGATGCCGTCGATGATCCCCTGGTTAAAGTCGCCCTGCCTGAATTTCGGCGAGATGACATTGCGTATTATCCGGCCGGTAGTTAGATCGGTGAGCGTCCCCTCGAGACCATAGCCGACTTCGATTCTTATTTTCCTGTCATCCCGGGCGACCAGCAGCAGCACCCCATTGTCGAGTCCCTGCTGGCCGATCTTCCAGTCCTCGACCACGCGCAGGGAAAACTGCTCGAGGCTGTCGCCCTGCAGGCTTTTTATGGTCAGCACGACAATCTGAGTGGAATCGGAGGACTCCAGGCTTTCCAGAACAGACTCAAGGGAGGCTTCGGTGGCCGGTGAGAGAAGGGTGGCGTAGTCGTTGACCCGTCCTTTCAGGTCCGGCACATCGAGTGCCAGACTCTGGACCGCATTACATAGCAGCAATAGACAGAGGACCAGGATTGAAGCGGTTCCTCCTCCTCGCACGGACACGGTGGTCGGCTCAGTTGAAATTTACCTGGGGAGCCATCTGGGCCGATTCGTCGGCCTTGTAATACTCCTTCCTGTCAAGCTTAAGCAGCAGTGAATTGGTCAGACTCTGCGGGAAGCGACGGATCGAGCCGTTAAAATCCTCCACCGCAGCATTATAGCGCTGTCTGGCTACATTGATCCGGTTTTCTGTACCCTCGAGCTGATTTTGCAGATCAAGAAAATTCTGGTTGGCTTTGAGATCCGGGTAGCGCTCAACCACCACCATGAGTCTCGACAGTGCTGAGGTCAGGCCTCCCTGGGCCGCAGCTAACTGCTGCATGGCCGCCTGATTGGAGAGATCTTCTGGTTTGAGTTGGACCGAGGTAGCCTTGGCCCGGGCGTTGACGACGGCTTCCAGCGTTTCCCGTTCATGGGAAGCGTAGCCTTTGACGGTGGCCACCAGGTTGGGGATCAGGTCTGCCCGGCGCTGCAGCGTCGCTTCAACATCGGCCCAGGCTTTGAACACCTGTTCCTCTTTCATCTGCAGACTGTTATAACCGCAGCCGGAGAAGAGCAGCGATAATACGAGCAAGAATCCAATGCGACTGAAGACTTTCATGACGGCTCCTAATTCTGAAAGGTGCGGCTTTCTATGCGACTAAGAGGGCGCGCAGAGATAAGATAAAGTTATCCCTGTGCTTTTGTTCCCTCCCACCGTTATTTTTTTAAGTGTCCTCGTCAACGAGGTAATCCTTGAGTTTTTCGGCCAGGCCGGGCGGTAGTTCATCGCCGTAGAGAAATGCCTGGGCTTCCTCGCCGGTAAGCTGCTGTTTAAGTTCCATCGGCAGCGATTTGAGCACCGCCATGCGTTCCGGGATGATCTTGTCTTTGTCAAGCAGGGCTTTGTGGTCCATTTGTGTCACCTCGAAATGAAATGAATCAGGTCCAGAATTTCATCAGCGGGCCGGTGGGCCCGAAAACCGGGTCGGCGAGCGGCTTGGAGACGCTCAATATGTTGTCGTCAGCTCCGGGCCGTTCGCCTTTTTTGCCGTACATCATATCCCACTGTTGACCGGCGGGATAACCACCTACGACAGAGAAATCATCGGATTGTCCCTGGTTGCAGTGGGACACGCCGGCAGGGATAATGATGATGTCTCCCGCCTCGGCCTTCAACGTCTCCCCTGAGGGACCGCCGAAACAGGCCCTGACCCATCCTGAGTAAATGCCTAGTACCTCGTGAGCCAGTGAATGGTAGTGGTGAAAATCGTAGAGACCATTGCGCCAGGCAGCCGGCCACCCGTTCTGGTTAAAAATCCTTTCAAACTTTTCCGGACTTGCAGTGGAGCGGTCCAGAGCGGCGGTGATAATGATCAGCGGCAAGATGTCGTTATTGGGAAACCTGCCGTCATCCTCAAAGTGCCTGACAATGATGTTCGATTCCTCGGTACTCATTAACTGATCGCCTGTCTTTTTATCGTTGAATTAGACACACATGCTCGATTGTCGAAGCAAAACTGGCTGTCATGCTCAAGATCATGCTCTGGCTGAAATAATATGACTACTTCTGCATAAACGTCAGGCTAGCGTTTCCAGTAATAACGTGCTTCTCTGCCAAGTTCGTGCTCGATCTCAAGCAGCCGGTTGTATTTGGCGATTCGATCTGAGCGCGAGGCCGAGCCGGTTTTAATCTGGCCGCCGTCCATGGCCACGGCAAAATCGGCAATAAAAGTATCTTCCGTTTCTCCGGAGCGATGCGAGATGACATAGGTCCAGCCGGCGTCACGGCAGAGCCTGATGGCTTCCACTGTCTCCGTGACTGTGCCGATCTGATTGAGTTTGATCAGCACCGAGTTGGCTGTTTTCCAGTCGATGCCGCGTTCAATGTAGCGGGTGTTGGTGACGAACACGTCGTCGCCGACGACCTGCACCGTGTCGCCGACCTTGCTGGTCAGCATACTGAAGCCGTCCCAATCACCTTCTGCCAGGGGATCTTCCCAAGAGATGATCGGATATTCCTTAACCCATTTCTCGGCCATCTCCACCATGTCCTTGCTTGTCATGGTGCCGCCCCCGGACCATCTGAGTTCGTACTCCGATTTTAAGTCGGTGGAGAAGGAACTGGCAGCGCTGTCGAGAGCCAGCGAGATATCGACTCCGGGCCGATAACCGGCTTTTTTAATGGCCTCGATGATGATTTCCATGGCCTCTTCATTGCTGGCCAGATTCGGGGCGAATCCACCTTCGTCACCCACGCCGGTGGCCAAGTTCCGAGTGTTGAGCAGTTTTTTCAGCGCATGGAAGGTCTCGGCAACTGCCCGCAGTCCGTCGCTGAAGGTCTCGAAGCCCAGCGGAACCGCCATGAATTCCTGGAAATCGACGCTGTTGTCGGCGTGCTCGCCGCCGTTCAGAATATTCATCATCGGCACCGGCAGCCGGCACGAACCGCTGCCGCCCAAGTAGCGGTAGAGCGGCAGGTTCACTGATTGAGCCGCGGCTCGGGCGACCGCCATGGAGACGCCGAGTATGGCGTTGGCCCCAAGGTTTGCCTTGTTATCGGTACCGTCAAGATCGATCATCATGCGGTCGATTGCAGCCTGATTGAGCGCATCGATACCCATGATTTCGGGGGCGATGATATTGGTGACATTATCGACGGCAGTGCGGACTCCCTTGCCGAGGTAGCGGGCCGAGTTATTGTCTCGCAGCTCGATTGCTTCGTTTTCCCCCGTACTGGCTCCCGACGGCACAGAAGCACCGGCTCGTGTTCCGTCTTCGAGCTCGACAAACACCCTGACTGTCGGGTTGCCCCGGGAATCGAGTATTTCCAAAGCTTCAACCGCACTGATTCGTGATCTCATGGTGTCTACCTCCTTGCCCAGCCGCTCGGCTGATATCCATTAAGTTGTGTGGTGTAAATGCTCAGTGATCTGCAAGAAATATTTAGACCAAAAATATGCACCGTGGTGCAGAAGTCAAAGCGCCGGGGCAGGTTTTAACCAGTTTCCAATCGGAAAAAAACCTGCACCCTGAAAATTGTCCTAAATCGTCTATCAGCGCTGGCAGCCGGGGCAGAAGTAGGAGGCTCTACCGCCAAGTTTTACATTTCGAATCGGTGTGCTGCACACCGGACAAGGCTGATCCTTTCTGCCATAGACGTTGAAATGGATCTGGAAATAACCGCTGGTTCCGCTGGCATCGAGAAAATCGCTTATCGTCGAACCACCGCAGTCGATGGCCGTGGTGAGTACCTTTCTGATCTTGTCGACCAGCAATGAGTAACGTTTTTTGCTGATGGCTCCTGCTTTTCTGGTCGGGCGGATCCCGGCACTGAACAGACTTTCATTGGCGTAGATATTGCCGACCCCGGCCACCACCCGTCCGTCCATGATGAAATTCTTGACCGGCTGCTGTTTTTTATGCGCCTTGTCGTAAAGGTACCGGCCATCAAAATGTTCGGCGAAAGGTTCAGGGCCGGTGGCTTTGAACAGTGTCTGCTCCAGAGTTTTTACATGGTTCGGACCGACAATCTGGACTGAGCCAAATCGGCGCGGGTCGTTAAACCTGAGTTCGTAACCGTTGTCAAGACTCCAGCACACATGGTCATGAACGTCGAGCTCGGTATTTATCGGAAACAGACCGAGAATGCCGGTCATGCCGAGGTGTACAATCAGCACTGAGCCGTTATCCATATCGATCAGCAGATATTTGGCCCGTCGCCTCACATTGGTAATACGCGCCCCGATAAGCGATGCCCTGAGGGCGGTTTCGGGCACCGGTAGACGCATTTTTTTGCCGTCGGTGGACAACCCGGCGATCGTTCTCCCCGGCAAGTGGTTGAGAAGCCCGCGTCGTACCACCTCC
Organism: Desulfofustis sp.; assembly: GCA_013042475.1. Lineage (GTDB taxonomy): Bacteria > Desulfobacterota > Desulfobulbia > Desulfobulbales > Desulfocapsaceae > JABDQA01. The sequence continues at coordinate 1,271 of JABDQA010000212.1, read as the reverse complement.
ACCTCAGGCAGTTCAGGCATCCCCCAGGGCTCCAGGGATTGTGCAGACTCCGAGACAGTAGCGGTCGTCAATATGGACGACGGTAGTAAAAACCCCAGTGCCGGCGTGGTGATCGTCGAGATGAAAGTCGAGCAGCCAATAACCTTGTTTGCGGCGCACCTCATTCAGCCGCATGGTCAGAAAACCCGCCGGCCGGGTATGTTCTAAAGATTTCCTGATGGCTTCCTTGGCAACCCAGAGCATACCAAGCAGGGCACGTTCGTCTTCAGAGGTATTGGTGAGTAGCGCCATTTCCGGCCGTGAACAAAAACGATCCCGGACCTTGAACAGGGTATCTGTCAAAAGCTGAATATCAATGCCGCAGTGGCAGTTGCCGGCCAGGCCGGTGACTTTGCCGTGCGAATGGGAAATGGAGATGTCGGGTATTCGCTCAAGCCCATTAATTTCGGGCAGCTTTAGATAGGGTCTGCCAGAAGTGCCTACGGCGATGGTGATCTCCAGGGGATTTATGGACTTTATTCCCAGCTGGGCAAGTAATTCAATGGTCGACTGTTTGGCACAAATGCGCCCGAGAAACCACTCGTTTCTGCGCTTTTCGAAGGTGTAGCGTTCCAGTTGGAGCTTCTCATCTGCGGTGAGCCAGGCGTCAATCAGCTGGGAGTGGTTGCCATTGAGCGCCCGGTTCTGGTCGATCAGGACCAGTCCCAAAGCCTGGCCGGGCACACGTTGGCACAAAAAGTCATGGAGATCGTCAGGCATCAGAGGCGTCGAGATCTCCCGGTAGTGATTTGATAACATAGTAAAAAAATAAAAAATATTGCAATTTCAAGCGGTCTTGATAACTAAATGGTAGACGCAAGCAAATGACATGGTATGACCGCTTACCCTCTTCTGCAAGGGAAGATCATGGAAAGTATACATCTAAGTGCCTATGACATCGTAATCGCAGGCATTGTTGTGCTCTTTCTGGCGCGCGGGATCTGGCTTGGAATGCTGCGCCAGGTAATACCTCTGCTGGCTCTCTATCTCGGTTACCTTGCCGCCAGCAGATACCATGACCAGCTTTTCCCATTTTTAAAAAATATCTCCGATAACCCCAAGGTCGTCTTTCTCGCCGCCTATGTGATTACCTTTGCGCTCACCTACGTCGTCGCCTTTCTCTTCGGTAAAGCTCTGGGCCGGGTCATTCAGATCACCATTACCCCGTGGTTCGACAGGATCCTGGGGGCGTTTTTGGGGCTGGCCAAGGCGTTAATTCTGGTGATTCTGGT
>JABDQA010000015.1 GCA_013042475.1 Desulfofustis sp. | reverse complement strand
GTACATGCCCATTGGAGGCGAAGTTGTAGAGGTTAATCAGAGCCTTGAAGATGGACCGGAAGTGATAAACAGCGACCCGTTTGGAGAAGGCTGGATGATGAAGATCAAGGCCGCCGACCCTGACGAGATCGATACTTTGCTCGTTGCCCAGGCGTATTCCAACAATCTGGAACAATAAAAAATTTCGAAGAGAAAGTGCATCATGAAAAGCTACGATCTTATCGTCATCGGCGGCGGTCCTGGAGGCTATGTGGCCGCGGTGCGGGCAACCCAGTTGGGTTTTACTGCGGCACTTGTGGAAAAGGAAGCACTCGGGGGCACCTGTCTGAACTGGGGCTGCGTACCAACCAAATCGCTGCTCCGAAACAGTGAGGTTCTTCATTTGCTTGGCAAGGGGAAAACTTTCGGGTTTTCATTTGATAACCTTGTGGTTGACTATGGAGTCGCTCACAAACGCAGCCGTTCAGTGGTGAAGCGCCAGACTAGGCGTCTGGCGGCGTTGATGAAGAATTCCGGTGTAGATGTATACGAGGATTCAGCTTCGTTTGCCGGTACCCATGTGATTGAGCTGGAAAAATCAAGGACCAGTCTGGAGGCAAAAAACGTTATCATCGCCACCGGTGCCAAAAGCAGGCAGCTCCCCGGCGCAGCCTACGACGGCGAAAAAATCATCAGTTATAGAAAAGCTCTCGATTTGACGGAACTGCCGGGGGCGGCAGTGATAGTAGGGGCTGGACCGATTGGAATGGAATTCGCAACCCTCTGGAATTCCTATGGAACTAAGGTGACCGTGGTTGAGGCGTTGAGCCACGTGCTGCCGTTGGAGGACGAGGATGTTTCTCTTGAGGCTGAGAAGCAATTCAAGAAAAACGGTATTTCAATTCTGACCGGGGCGCTGGTGGAAGATGTCACTTCCACTGATTCAGGCGTGGATGTTGCGGTGAAGACGCAAGGCGGTGTTGAGTCAATAGCTGCAGATCTGGTGATGGTATCCATCGGATTTATTCCGAACACCGCGAAACTGTGCTTGGAGAAAGCCGGTGTCGAGATTGATCGAGGAGGGGCGATCGCTGTCGATGAAAGGATGCAGACAAGTGCACCGCACATTTACGCGATAGGTGATGTCACCGCTAAAATGGGACTGGCGCACGTGGCTTCAGCCCAGGCAATGATCGCCGCAGAGGAAATTGCCGGCACATCGACCACTCAGCTTGAATATCAGAATGTCCCACGCTGCACGTACAGCAGGCCGGAAGTTGCCTCCGTCGGCTTGACCGAGCAGCAGGCCCATGCAAACGGTTATGATGTCGCCACCGCTCAGTGTCCATTCCTTGCCAACGGTAAGGCAATGGGAATGGATGACAACAGCGGATTTGTCAAGATTGTCTCAGATATAAAAACAAATAAGATTCTGGGTGTTCATATGATTGGCGGGCATGTCACCGAGATGATCAGCGGTCCGACCGGGACAATTTTTATGGAAGGCACGCTGGATGATCTTGGCAATACGGTTCATCCACATCCGACCCTGAGTGAGGCGATCATGGAGACGGCCCATAAGCTGAGCGGGCATGCCATCCACATTTGACCATTAAAACAACGATAGAAGATCAGGAGAGAACGGATACAGGCGCCCAGGCTTTTCCCGGCTGAGTGGTTGACCTGGTAAAGAATCAGATTGGAGAAACTGACATGGCAAATACCATCTACTCGGCAACGGGCTGTGCACGCTGCAACGTCACTAAAAAGTATATGGGCGAAAACTCCATTGAGTATGAGGAGTTTGATTTCAAGGCAGAAGGCAAGGAGGCCTTCTCGAAATTCTACCGGGAAAACCGCTCGGAAATCTTTCGCGACAAGGATGGTGTCGAATTTCCCGTCTTTACAGACGGAAAGGTGATTCGCCAAGGGGTCTCGGTGGTAATCGGATATCTGGTTGCCGGAGACGATCTGCAAGGATTTATCGGAAGAAGCGAATTGCATGGCGAATGGCTCGACGGCATCAACATCTCCGGCGGCGATCCTGCCAAAACCGACCAGCTTGTTCAGGTTATCAGCTATATCAAGCAGAGCGGTTTGAAGATCCAGGCAGTTACTATCGGAAAGAACAGCGACGTGCTGGAAGCGCTCCTGCAGAAGGGGCTGGTTGACCGGTTGATCATGGATGTCAAGGGGCCTGCTGAGTTGTATTTAGACCTCACCGGATCTCCGGTTGATGAAGATGACCTCAAGCGCTCCATAAAGCTTACGTCAACTGCCCCGGAACACAGCTTTATCACAACCATTGCTCCGGTTTCCCGCTCTGAAGGCACGATTGAGTATCTTTCTCCAGAGGAGATCGCTGAAACTGCACAGCTCATCGAGGAGGCAAGCGGCAGCAAAAAGAATTGCTATACATTATGTCCGTTTGATCCGAAAACGAGCGGTGATGAACGTTTCAGCTCTTTGGAGCCGCTTCCTGCATCGGCTTTCTTCAAGTATAGATCAGCCGCTCGCAGGTACCAGGTGATGACAGAGATAGAAAAGTAGTATTGAAGCTGCCGAAGAAAGAGTTCTAAGTGTTATTTTTTTGGTTCCGGTAATAGGCAGCGCCGTTTGATTACGTGCAGTGGTTCAGTTTCGATCGAGGAGATATCGGTTTTGATCAATTGTCTGCCAGATCTTGTCTGAGCCATTCTGTTAGCCGTCTTTAGGAGCCACAGCAATGTTCACCTTAGCATCATCCAGCTCTGCTATTGTGTCTAGAACTGCTCCTATTCTTTGCTGTTCAACCTCATCGTATACCACCCCGTGAATAAGTATATTGCCCGGTTCGGTAACTTTTATCTTAATTCCCTTTGTGGTGACATCGCTCTGAATGAGCTTTTCACGTATTTTCATT
>JABDQA010000206.1 GCA_013042475.1 Desulfofustis sp. | reverse complement strand
GCTTACCGAATCGACCGCTTCACGGTTCACCTCGATGACAATATCTCCCTTGCGTAGACCGGCTTCTGCCGCCACACTGCCCGGCTCGACGCCAACGATCGCCACACCTTCCTGAGCTTCAATGCGAAGTTGCGTGGCCACTTTGTCGTCGAGATCATGAAGCTGCAGACCCCATTTGCCCCTCGAGGCGCCCTCGGTGTTGCCGTGGTAAGAATCATCGCCTGCAAGTTCGCCCACGCTGACCGCCAGTTCTTTTTCTTTGCCATCGCGTATGATTTTCATTATTACTTCTTCGCCGACCGGAATTGCCGCCACCTTGGCGGGCAGATCACGGCTGTCAGCTATTTTGTGACCGGCGAAATTGATGATGATGTCACCCCGTTCGACTCCTGCTTTTTGCGCCGGGCTGTCGGGTATCACATCAGATACCAGAGCTCCGTTCTGCTCCTCAACCTCCAGGGCCTTGGCGAGATCTGGAGTGATTGTCTGAATGTTCACCCCAAGGTAGCCCCGGGTAACCTCCCCGTGTTCAACCAACTGGGGTATGAGCGGCTTGGCGGTATTGACCGGAATCGCAAAACCAATGCCCTGTCCCTGAGGAATAATTGCCGTATTGATGCCGACCACTTCACCCTGCAAGTTAAACAATGGTCCGCCCGAATTACCTGGATTGATTGACGCATCGGTCTGGATGAAATCATCATAGGGACCTGCTCCGATAACCCGTCCCTTGGCGCTGACGATTCCTGAGGTCACGGTGTGGTTGAGGCCGAACGGGTTGCCTATGGCGACGACCCAGTCACCTACCTTGAGACTTTCCGAATTGCCCAGGGTGGCTTTCGGCAGATCTTTCGCCTCGATCTTCAAAACGGCAAGATCGGTTTTAGGGTCCAGGCCGATCACCTCGGCCGAATATTCATTTTTATTGGCGAGGGTGACAGAAACTTCTTTTGCTCCATCGACCACGTGATTATTGGAGAGGATGTAGCCGTCCTCACTTATGATCACTCCAGAACCAGCTCCCTGGGAGGGATGGTTTCTCGGCATTTGCCCAAAGAATCGGTTGAAGAAGTCACCGAATTGATCGCCATGCGGTGTTCCATGCAACTCGGGTCCTTGAAATCCGGTCTGCATAACTTTGGTGACCTTTACATTAACCACCGCAGGACTGAGACGATTCGCCAGTTCTGCAAAGGATGACGGCATCGACGGGGATTCGACCGCTCTACTTTGGTCTGTGGACACCGCATCACCTGCTCTGAGCGTGCTGGTGCCATTGAGACCAGTCGCCACCAGCGCCCCTGCAACAAAGAAGGGCAATCCAGCGAGCAGCAGCTTCCTGGGTTTGAGACGGGTGAGTGATAGTCTAAATTTATGTTGGTTATTCATTGTTCACCTCCTGTTAAAATTGAATCATTGTTGAGCAATGAGAAACCTCTGGTTCTCATGTGAGCAATGATAGGACTTCAACATTAAAGGAGGATTAACCGAACATGATATGTGTGCAATCTTTGGAAAATGTGGTTCCCAGAAAGAATCGACAACGATGAACGGGCGAAGATCGGACTTCGTTGCTATCGGTAAGCGATCTGCTCACCATTTTTGCTGACCAGGATTCTTTATCGGAAATCGGTTTATCTGGTGTGTCATTACCAAACTCTAACTCAGGAAATGTCATCATGAGAATCGAACGAAATCTGATCATTCTCTGCCTTGTCTGCCTGCTGGTTCCGGCTGTCGCCCAGTCTCAGGAGCAGAACAACTGGGATTTTGAGCTTGCTCCGCTGTATCCCTGGGCAATAAACATCAACGGTGATATCGGGGGATTCGGTGTCTCTTCGGATTTTACCTGGCAGGGGCTGGCCTTGATCGACTTTCAACCCTGGCGCAATGTGGCCATCGTGGCCGGATACCGGGCCATATATAGTGATTATTCCAATGACGGATTTACCTACGATGCTACGGTTCATGGACCCGTTGTCGGTATCGATATACGCTGGTAGATTTTAACAACGAAAGGTGGCTATTCACCACCCTGTGCACAGCTCTCAACCTCGTTCGATACCAGGCAGGGAACAGAGACCGTAAAGGTTGAACTGCTGCCCGGAACGCTCTCTGCATTGATGTCACCACGATGTGCAAGGGCGATCGAGCGGGCGATGCTGAGGCCTAGACCGGAGCCTTTGCTGTGCTGCTGGCGTGCCTGTGGTGCCCGATGAAAACGGTCAAATATTTTTTCGGCTTCCTCGGCGTTTAATCCTGGACCCGAGTCTTGCACTCGAATTACCGCATGGTCGTTTTCTCTTGCCACTGACACCGTCACCTGGCTACCCGCAGGAGAGTATTTGATTCCATTGTCGATCAGGTTCGTCAGCATCCTCTGCAATTGCAATTCGTCTCCATCAACAATAACCGAGTGTAAAACCTTGTGGTGCAAATCTATCTGATGATGCCGGGCAAGGGTTTGGAGCTGGGCGCAGAGTTTGTGGGACAGCTGCGCCATGTCGACCGGCTGCAGATCTAGTTTGAGCGCACCGGCGTCTGCCCGGGCAAGGAGCAGCAAGCCTTCGACAAGTTTGTTGATGCGGTCGATTTCTTCAAGACAGGAGTTAAGTACCTGCTCATATTCAGATGGGTTGCGCCGCTTTAGAAGCGCCACCTCAATCTCTCCTTTTAAAATGGTCAGAGGCGTTTGCAGTTCATGTGAAGCATCGGCGCTGAAGCGGCGCATTTCCTGAAGCGTACCGTCAATACGATCGAGCATGTCATTGATCGTCCGGGCCAACCTATCGAGTTCGTCATCGCTGCCGCTCACGGCGAGTCGCTGATTCAGGTGTCCGGCGCTTATCTTGTTGGCCGTGCGGGTCATGTGGTCGATTGGGCGAAGGGCCCGACCAGCCAGGAGCCAGCCTCCGCCTCCCGAGAGCAAAAGCGTGAGGGGCAGCAGGCCCGCCATGATCAGAAGGAAGCGTTTCTTGGTCTGCTGCATGTTCTCCAGCGACATGCCCACCCGAACCACGTTTACCACCCGGCCATTTTCCATAACAGGGTTGGTAAGCACTCTCAGCGCCGGGCTGTTTTCTCCCTTGATGGTCTCGAAGACCTGCTGTCCTTGCGCAGCTGCTTGAAGGGCTGACTCGCTGAGCGGGATTTCGAGCACAGACTTCTCGCGACTCTGTTCCCGCTGACGCTGGCCCGAGGGATTAAAAAAGTCGATATGACGTTCCAACGGCGAGAAGCCGAAGAACTGCCTGAACATGTCGTCGATTTCAGCCGGAAGAATGGTATCGGTTCTGCGCTGCACCGTTGTTTCCAGAAGCTCGGCGATACCTCTGAGGGCGTAATCTATGTCCCGGTTGAGACTATAGCTCAGCAACCCGTAGCTGAGGCCACCGAGCAGCAGGCAGGTCAGGGTGAGCAGAGACGTATACCAGAATGTCAGCTTCAAGCGTATGGAGCGAACCTGCATGGATTACTCCTCCCTCAGGACATACCCGGTACCCCGGACAGTGTGCAGGAGTTTTGGCTCATATGGCGCATCGATTTTCTTTCTCAGGTAGTTGACATAAACGTCGACTACATTGGTGTCGGCGTCGAAGTCGTAACCCCACACATGATCTATAATCATTGTTCGGGTCAGCACACGCCCCCTGTTTCGGATGAAATACTCGAGGATGGCAAACTCTTTCGAGGTGAGCTCGATGCGATCGCTCCCCCTGAATACCTGGCGCGAGGCAGGGTCCAGGACCAGATCGGCCACCGTGAATACCGGCGACTTTGAGTCAGAGCTGCGTCGCAGCAGCGCCCTGACCCTGGCCAGGAGTTCCTCAAATGAGAAAGGTTTAGCTAGATAATCGTCGGCTCCGGTATCGAGGCCGATAACCTTATCTTCAATCGTGGCTCTGACGGTAAGCAGCAGCACAGGTGTGGCCACCTTTTTTGCGCGCATCTGACGCAACACGGTGAGGCCATCGATTTCCGGGAGGTTGATATCGAGAATGATGAGGTCGTGAATCTCGTCCAAGGCCATCACCAGGCCACTTTTGCCGTCGGAGCCATAATCGACCGCATAGCCATGTTCTTCCAGCCCTTTTTTGATGAAGCTTGCAACTTTTTTTTCGTCTTCTACCAGGAGCACTCTCATTTTAGCTGCCGTTGTGAATGGGTTATGACCCAGTCTACCACACGTGTCTCGAGAAGCGAATAGAAGGGGTTGTGGCGACGACGTATGAATAAGTCGGCTGGGATCTTCAGGAGTCCACGCTCGCCTTTTACGGTCATCTGGCCGAGGAAAAGACGTCTTTCATCATCCGGTGTTTGCCTTCCATAGAGCGGATCGTCCGGGAGCTATGTGGGACAGAGAGAACACGCCTGCAGACCAACTGGCGTTGAGCATCGTGGTATCAGTTATGTTACTGGTAAGAGAGGGTGATCTTGGTAGATGAACTGCTCTGGTCTGAGGCGATCTGTTGATGAGTAGTCTTACCGTGGCAGGCAGCGCTGCATCTTCGATCAATTTTGCAGATGTGCATTCGAGAAATCAATGAACCAGAGAATCTTGGGGTAAAGAAAAATCAATGTCTTGCAGGATGATGGAGTAACCGTGCAGATACTTTTTCATTGGCATAATTATATTATGGTGTCTGATCTAATCAAGCACTGCATGAGAAGTTTTGGATCAGCCGCTCACAGCGCACACCGAGGCAGTAC
>JABDQA010000201.1 GCA_013042475.1 Desulfofustis sp. | reverse complement strand
TCTTCAATCAACCCGCTCTTCAGCAGTCCCTCCATGAAGCTTATGCTGCCAACTACTGACGGCGAGCCGCTTTTCTGATTTCCGGCCCCGAAGATAATCCTCATTTGATCGACCAGACCGAGCCGACCGGCCAGATCTAAAGCTTTTCCGATTATTTCCTCATCTGAGGGTTTGATATTTAAATACTCTAAGTAGCTCTGCAACGTTTGGATATCGAGACCGCTCCCTGTTTCACAACGTGCTCTGAGCAAATAATACTGCCCGTTATTCGTGTGGTGTGCTCGACTGGTTTCCAGGATGTTCAGGCAATCACCGTACATGTTGTTCTTCAAGTAAAGTGAAGAGAGTTGGGCCACTATCTCAAAGTCCTTGGGTTCATGGATATTGATTATATGGAGCACTTCCATGAGATCTTTTTCACGTTTACGCCCCATTTCTTCCAACATATCGGCCATTGCCCGGTAGATACCGATTCGATCCGGTGTTATCCTGGCGAGATCCCGCCACAGCATCCAGACACCGTCATTTTCAACTATCGCCAGGAGATCGTTTGCTACGATCAACTGCAATGTGGAAATCTCCGATGAAACATCTTTACCTTCTGGAAACTCTTCTCGATACTGTTCAAAATACTGCAGGGCCCGGTCGGTTCTGCCAAGATTGAACAAATAGATGCGTGCCACCGCCAGTAAATAGTCATCTCTCTTTACCTGTCGTTCTAAAAGACTCAGCATGTGTGGCAGTGCCTTGCGCAGTTCACCCTGCTCGTAATAGAAATCAGCCAGCTTTATCTTCTGTTCGATATCTTCAGGTTCAGCCTGTAAATAAAGCTCAAGCTGTGCAGCTGCCTCAGCATTGCTGTCGGAGCTGAAAAGAACCTCTGCTGCCTCAATCCGAACTGAAGGCTCTACCGGGAAATTATCTACCAGATCAATGTAGTAGTATGCGGCTCGATCATAATTTTCCTGCATTGCATAGTAGAGTCCGAGTTCCCTCAGCAGTGAAGGGTCCAGCACGCCTCTTTGATAAAGTTGCTCCATCAAGGGTATGGTCAGCTCTTGTTTTCCCTGTTCAGTGAAAGAATCTATTAAGCCGCGCAGAGCCTTTTCAGACAATGGCCCTCCAGGATTGAGTGCCAAAGCTCGCCCGTAAAGTTTGGCACCTAAATCGACCTTGCCCATCGCCAGCGCGGCCTCGCCACCACTCACCAGATAATCTATGTTTTCAGGGTTGGTTTCCACCAGACTCTCGAGGATTGCCAGAGCCTCGCTAAAGTTCCGGACCTCAATGTGGCTCTGGCTGAGCTCCCATTTTACCTCCTCTATATGAGGTTTTTGCTCGAGCACTTCAAGATATTTGGAGATCGCTGCGGTGAAGTTTCCCTGTTGGGCTAAATCCCTCGCTTCGTCCCACCTTTTTTTCCATAAAGGATCGGCCGATTCTTGATTGACGATGGTAATCGATTTATCGATAGGTGGCTGGGCAGCGTGAAGTAGAAGAACTAATAGGCAAAGAAAAATTGCACAGGGAAGAAAAAAATACTTCAGAAGTAGATGAGGTAAAGGGTGAATCACTTAGCCACGCAGCCCGAACAGCCGTCTCCCGTAAGATTTATGCCCACAGGGCTTTGACCGAAATTCGGGAACCGGGCCTCAACCCCACTCCCCTATTACGGCTCCTGAGCTCTGTACGGCAGTGTTCTGTTGTTGAACTTATGTATAAAATTGTGCAATTGATTTTACAACATATTCCTGCATTTCCGGGGTGAGACCTGGATAAACAGGTAGGGCGAGAGTTTCCTGGGCGGCTTTTTCTGTATTGCTCATTGGTGGAGGGGTAAAGATGTCAGTGAGGCATTTCTGCTGGTGCAGTCCGAGCGGATAGTAAATCTCGGTAGCAATGTTCTTTTGCTGAAGCCAGTTGCGCAATTCATCGCGCTTTTCAACTCTGATGATGTACTGATTATAGATATGGTAGTTACGCTCCTCCTCGCCTTTTCTGCTAAGTTCTTCATTCACCGCGGCCGGAGTCGAAACCGGAATAGATGCCAGGGTTGTATTTTCCTCAAACAGTTTGTTGTAGAGGGAGGCATTCTGACGACGCTGGCGATGCCACTGTTCCAATCTCTTTAATTTAATCCTCAGCACAGCTGCCTGGATTGGGTCCAATCTAAAATTTCCGCCAACCATGCTGTGATAATACTTGGGTTCACCACCATGATTTCGGAGGAGACGAACCTTGTGGCTGAACTCCTCGTCGCCGCTCACGACCATGCCGCCGTCACCTATGGCGCCAAGGTTCTTGCTTGGAAAAAAAGAGAAACAGCCTGCAAACCCCATGGACCCTGCTTTTCGCCAGCCTTTCTCGTTTCTGTGTGAGTAGATGGTTTCGGCGCCAATTGCCTGGGCCGCATCCTCAATAACTGGAAGCCCATGGCACCCGGCAATTTCCATGATGCTGCTCATGTCAGCGCACTGCCCATAAAGATGCACCGGAATTATCGCCTTTATTTTACCCGTTTTCTCCCCAGCAAGCACTTCCTCCATTTTCTGAGGATCCATGTTATAGGTGACCGGATCGATATCTGCGAAAACCGGAGTCGCACCCAACCGTAAAATCACGCCCATGGTTGCAAAAAAGGAGTACGGTGTAGTCAGAACCAGATCACCATGGCCAATCTCAAGCGCCATCAGCGCTACCAAAAGCGCGTCCGTTCCGCTGGACACGCCTATCGCGCCATCGACACCACAATAATCGCTTGCTTCTTCTTCGAATGCCTCCACTTCTGGCCCCTGAATGTATCGGGTTGATTCGACGACCTCGACAACTTTATCTATGATTTCCTGTTTCTGTTCCTCAAGCGTGGGACCAAGATCAAGCAAAGGTACTTTCATGTTCTTGCAATGATGGGGTGAGGTTGCGGAGAGTGATTGACTTTAGATCAGTCTGAGGCGTTGACGATAATCTTCTCACCATCAAAAAAATCGACGATATCAGGCATCTCTGACTCAAGGTACTTCTTCATTTTGGCCAGAAGATTTACCTCGATCTGGCGGACACGTTCGCGGGATATGTCAAATTTGTCGGCAATATTCTGAAGGGTCATGGGTTCGTCCGTAAGCAGTCGCTCCTCGAGAATCATCCGTTCCTTGTCATTGAGATGTTCCTTCAACTGCTCCAAAAGCTCGGCGAGCCTCAATTTCATCTCCTTGCCGGCAATTTTCGACTCAATGCTTGGATCATCGCTCGGGATAAAACTCTTCTGCTCGTCATCCGAATCATTTTTAACCGGACTTTCCAGTGATACATCCCAACTGTCCATGCGCTGACTCATCTCAACAACTTCTTTCTCCTTGACATTGAGCCGCTCTGCCAGCAGCTTGGGCTCGGGTTTAAAGCCCTGGGCTTCAAGTAATTTCTTCTCTTTGTTGAGACTGAAAAAAAGTTTGCGCTGGGCCTGGGTGGTGCCGATTTTGACCAGCCTCCAGTTGTCCATGATGAATTTCAGAACATACGCCCTTATCCAATAGGCGGCATAATAAGAAAATTTAACCCCTCGGTAGGGATCAAATTTCTTGGTAGCCTGCACCAGTCCGACATTCCCCTCTTGGATCAGGTCCATGAAGTTCTGCATCCAGTATTTCTGGAAATCCATGGCCACCTTGACGACCAAGCGCAGATTAGAGGAGACGAGCCGATACGCCGCATTCGGGTCGCCCGTCTCCCTGAACTGAATTGCCAAATCTTCAGTTTCTTCGCGTGACAGCAGTTCGTACTGGCTGATTTCCTGCAAGTAACGATGCAGCGCTGGATTACTTAGGACGGGAAGGTTATCATCATCGGAAATGGCCACCAACGGGTTCTCGTGGGGTTCGACTTCCGGCTTTGTTGAATTTTTCTTTTTGCTCATCTATAGTTATCTCCAAGGCGAGCTTGGGGCGAAATACTAAAGGCCAAGGGAATTAGGATACTACATTAATGAAAGGAAAGTGCAATTATTATGTGCTATTCACCTTGAATAAGAGGTCACTCACTTTTAATTATACCCTACCTCGTCCATTTTTTAGATTAATTTTTTATTTCACATATTTCTAGTTCTATGATAATAACCGTTTCTCTTCAGTAAATACCCTGCGAGAGCCAGACCAGAACCCGGTCAAACATAATGGAATACATACGCAACTTCAGCATTATAGCGCACATAGATCATGGAAAGTCCACACTTGCTGATCGAATGATTCAGCTCTGCGGTCTCGTGTCCGAAAGAGAATTCAAGGACCAGCTCCTTGATAATATGGACATCGAACGCGAGCGGGGAATAACCATCAAGAGCCAGACCATCTGCCTGCCCTACCAGGCTCAAAATGGTAACCAATACGCCCTTAATCTGGTGGACACGCCGGGCCATGTTGACTTCAGTTATGAAGTTTCGAGGGCTCTTGCTGCCTGCGAAGGTGCACTTCTGATTGTCGACGCCGCCCAGGGGGTGGAAGCGCAGACACTGGCCAATCTATATTTAGCCATGGAAAACGATCTTGAGGTTATCCCGGTCATCAACAAAATTGATCTCCCATCGGCCGAACCTGAAACGGTGAGCCTCCAGATTGAGGAGGACCTTGGACTAGACAGTGACATGATTCAGCTCTGCTCAGCCAAGTTGGGCAAAGGTGTTGAAGAGATTTTCGAGGCCATCGTCAATCACCTCCCACCACCTGAAGGAGACCCTGCTGGCGCACTTCAGATACTCATATTCGATGCCAATTATGACGCTTACCGGGGTACCATTATATCCTGCCGTGTCATAAACGGTACCATCCGCCCAGGAGATCAGATTACCTTTATGTCGACCGGTGCGTCATACCGGGTCGAAGAAGTCGGTCTATTCAGGGTTAAAAAGGAATCCCAGAAAAAACTCCAGGCAGGCGAGGTCGGTTATATCCTGGCCGGTATCAAGACGGTTTTTGATGCCAAGCCCGGCGACACCATCACCCACACCGAGAGGAGATGCCCCGTCCCTCTGCCGGGATTCCGGGAAGTACTTCCCGTCGTCTTCTCTTCCATATATCCCATCTCCTCTGACGATTATGAAGACCTGGGAGCTGCGCTTGACAAACTTCAGCTCAACGATGCAGCGCTGAGCTTCCAGAAGGATTCATCAGCAGCCCTGGGATTCGGGTTCCGCTGTGGATTCCTTGGACTCCTCCACCTTGAAGTTGTACAGGAACGACTGGAACGCGAATTTGACATTTCTTTGATCCTTACGGTTCCATCAGTGCGCTACAGATTCACCCTCAGTGATGGAAGCGAGCTAATGGTTGACAACCCGGCCCATTTTCCCGACCCCGCCAAAATAAGCACGGTTGAAGAGCCCTACATAAAGGCTTCCATATTAATTCCTGAACGCTATATGGGGGTGGTGATGACACTGTGCATGGAGCGACGTGGCGAGAATACCAATTATCACTATCCGACCCCCGGAAGAATCGAGTTTACCTGCGAGCTGCCGCTTGCAGAGGCTATTTATGATTTTTACGACAAACTCAAGTCTATTACCCAGGGATATGGATCATTCGATTATGAACTCCTCGACTACCGTGCCAGTGATTTGGTCAAACTCGACATTCTGGTCAACGGCGAAGTGGTCGACGCCCTTTCCCAACTCGTCCATCGTGCTAACGCCAGAGCTCGCGGCCTAAGCGCCTGTGAGAGGCTGAAAGAAGAAATCCCCCGGCAAATGTTCAAAATCGCAATCCAGGCTGCCATCGGTACGACGATTATCGCCCGCACCAATATCTCGGCGTTGCGGAAGGATGTTACTGCCAAATGCTATGGGGGAGATATCACCAGAAAACGAAAATTGCTGGAGAAACAGAAAGCGGGAAAAAAGAGAATGAAAACGGTGGGCAACGTCGACATACCCCAAAACGCCTTTCTCGCAGTTCTGAAGCGCGACGACGACTGAGCCCGGCGCCGGTGAAGTTCTGCAGGTAAGAGGAGTTAATTTCCTTCCGAAAACGAGTTAGCTCTCTGGAGAAGAGGCCGGATCGGCGCTCAAACTATTGATGTCGATACCTTTAGCAAGCATGATCTGATCCATCTCATTTCTGCTCAGAATGGATTCTTCCTGGCGGGAGAGATAAACAAGACAGTCCTGACAGATATTAAATGCTTTTCTGTCGAATTCACTGAAGATCTCCCAACAATCCCTGTGAGGTTGTTCTTTGGCAGGGCATCTGCTGTTATCCGCACAGTTCATAATAACCCAGCACGGCAGTTCGGCATACGGCGACATTTGAAACTCCTTTAAAGGTTTTTTCGTAGCCATGGGATTGTAATGTATCGCCGGATCGCTGGCAAGATTATTTTACCAGAGGGCAAATAATCCTTCGGTAAATTCCAGATAAACAATTAATATTAAACATATTATTATAATTATTTAAGGCAATATCATATCTGGGAGGCACTATGCATCTGACAGACAGAGCTCAAGTCTTGAGAGCAGCTCTTCCCTGCCCAATTTTGTGGTTGCCGAAAAGATCACTCTGTCCTGCGGGCCTAGACCATGACCGGCATCAAGCGTTGCGGCCATCTGGGTTCGTTTGTTACCTGAAAGTTTATCCGCCTTGGTATAAACGGCCAAAGAAGGGATTGCTTGCTGTTTAAGCCATAACAGCAATTCTCTATCATGCTTCTTAGCCTCATGCCGCAGATCCATAATCACCACCACCAGACGCAATTGGAGGCGGGTCTCCAGATAAGCTGAAATGAGCTGGCCCCACTGGGCCTGCATCTGTTTTGAAACTTTTGCATATCCATAACCTGGCAGATCCACAAAGTGACAGGTTCCGGGAACCAGGAAGAAGTTGAGCCCCTGTGTTTTTCCCGGGCGCGAGCTCACCTTGACGAAACTCTTGCGGTTGAACAGGGCGTTGAGCAAACTCGATTTACCGACGTTTGATCGGCCTGCAAAGGCAATTTCCGGCAGTTCGCTATCGGGCAGCTGCCGGAGGCTGTGAACGCTTAGCTGAAAAGAAGCATCGTTGAGGTTCATGGTAACTTTCAGGACGTATCATATCACTTTATTCAACGGATACTCGATTATACCTTCGGCGCCTTTTTCAATAAGCCGGGGGATGAGGTCCCTGACCAAGTCTTCTGAGACCACCGTTTCTACCGAAAACCAATCGGTCTGGTATAGATTAGCAATGGTCGGTGCATTGAGGCTTGGCAAAATCTTCACAACCCGATCGAGATGTTCATTCTTGACATTCATTTTCAGACCAACAATCCGATCGGCTCTCAAAGCGCCCTGGAGAAGCAAGGAAATGTTCTCGATTTTTTTTCTTTTCCAGGGATCTTCCCAGGCCGCTTTGTTGGCAATAAGCTGGGTGTTCGATTCCATCAGCTCATGGATGATTCTCAGACCGTGTGCCCGGATGGTGCTCTCCGTCTCGGTAACTTCGACCACGGCATCGGCAAGCCCGGAAACGACCTTGGCCTCGGTAGCACCCCAGGAAAATTCTATGTCGACATCTATATTTTTTTCCTTGAAAAATCGCCTGGTGACATTAACCAGCTCCGTCGCCACTTTCTTGCCTTGCAGGTCCTCTATGGTCTTTATCGAAGAATCACCGGCCACGGCAATCACCCATCGGGTGGGTTTTTTGCTGATCTTTGAATAGATCAGGTCGGCGACTATTATTGCGTCTGAATTGTTCTCCTGGGTCCAGTCCTTACCGGTGATGCCAGCGTCGAGCATGCCGCTCTCAATGTATCTCGACATCTCCTGGGGACGGCAGATCGAACAGTCGAGTTCGGGATCATCAATTTTGGGAAAATAGTTTCTGGCTGCCGGTTTGATCATCCAACCGCCTTTTTCGAACAGTTCTATTGTCGACTTCTCTAAACTTCCCTTGGGCAATCCTAATTTCAGTAAATTCATTTCCTGCTCCACAATTCAACCTTTAGAACCGTACACCTCTTCCGGGTTAAAAACCTGGGTTTTAACAAGCTCAAAACCTCCAGCCTGAACTTTCCTGTAGAAGCAGGTCGGATAGCCTCGATGGCAGGCTGCCCCACCGCGTTGTTCAACTTTATAAATGACGCAATCAGCATCACAGTCAACCAGTATTTCCTTTATGTCTTGAACATTTCCAGAGCTTTCCCCTTTGAGCCAGATCCGCTTGCGCGATCTGCTCCAATAATGAGCAGTGCCGGACTCCAGGGTTTTATTCCAGGCTTCTTCATTTATATAGGCAAGCATCAGCACATCTCCGCTGCGGTAATCCTGGGCAATTGCCGGCAACAATCCATCTGCGGTTTTCTGGAAATCAAGTTTCACCATGACCTCATATCCTCCGGGTATGCTCTCCTCTGGCTTACCCGCTTTCTGTTTCTTCATGACCTATGAAGCGCACCACATTATGATTCTGATCGTCTTTTGTCAAGCACTGCGGAAAGTCTGAGCAATTGACACCAATAAAGTCAATCACTATGATGATGAATCATTTTTCAAAGAGACGCAGGCTCACCAACATAAAAACTCGATAAACTCAGGACACGATACCGGAATGAACATAGTAAAAGAAAACGATTCTATTTCGATAACCTTCACTGGAAAGCTCGATAATGGTGTCGTATTTATTGAAGTACCGGCAATGCAGCCCATGAAAATCAGATTGGGCGACAGTGAATTACCTCCAAGTGTGGAAATGGCAGTGGTTGGCATGCAAAAAGGGGAAAGCAAAAAAGTTCGTGTATCGCCCGACGAGGGCTACGGTCCGCGTATAAAAGATCTGCTCCATGAGGTCCCCAGGGACACATTCGGTGATCGCATCGATCCCAAACCGGGCATGGTCCTTTCCCAGAAGGTTGAAAAGGATGGTATTGAACAGAAAGTTCCGGTAACGGTCATCGAAGTCAAAGAAGATGTGGTCGTTCTCGACTATAACCATCCTCTGGCGGGTCACCATCTCACATATGAAGTGACCATCGTCGATATTTATTGAATAACGATGCGCCTTTAACCATTCTTTCGATATCAGCGACCGGGAGCTTCACCCAGCACTCTGCTACTCAGCCATCAGCGAGGGCTGGTAACCAATTGCCCCGCTGAAATCAGCATCGTCTGTCAGGGCTCCTCGGAGATCCGCGTCGGTCAGATCTGCCCCATTCAGATTAGCTTTATAGAGATCGGCTCTGCGCAAATCGGCGTTTCTCATCTGTGCACCTTGCAAGGATGCGCCTTTGAGATTTGTACCAGCCAGATCGGTGTCGTTCAAAATCGCACCGCTCAGGTTTGAGCCCTCCAGGTCGGAACCACTCAAATCCTTCCCCGAGAGATCCACCCCGGAAAGATTGCATTCATAGCAACGATTCGTATCGAGTAGTTTTTCTACCAAGGCCTCCTCGGCGGCCGCTGTCGGCGCAACTGCTTGCGCAACAGCTTCTTCTAGTGGAGCAACTGCAATTTTCTCGACAGGGTCGGTTTTTTTTACCTTTTCATTCTTCTTCATATCGGCTTGTGAACCAGGTTTGGACTCTTCAGGACTGGGCTTTGCTGCATCTGATTGTGGTGGTGCGCTCTGTTTTGTGCTATCTACCTGGGCTTCCTTTACCGGAGCTGGGGTTTTAACGGGTGGCGCCTCCCTCGGCGGCGCCATGACTGCAGCGGTCTCGGTCCCTGCACTCACTTCAGCGGCCACTCTTTTTTTCTGATTCACCAACTCTTCAGGCTTCTCTGGGGCAGCGCTATCTGCGGTTGCTGCGACGTCTGCAGTACTTGCAGATCCGACAGTGCTGACTTCCTTTTTCTGCTCCATCATTTTTGCAGTATCGCCACCCTCGTTGTTCTGTCCAGTATCTGCTTTTTGAGGAGCACCAACCTCGACGTTTTCAGCAAACTCGGAAAGAGCAGCCTGATTCTGATTCACAACCTCTTTGGGCTTTGTTTCATCGGGGACATATATTTTTTCGGGAGCCTCTACTCCCACATCCGAACCTTCGGCCGCGGCCTCAACAACCTTGCCATCCATCAGACTCCCTTTTAAAAAGGCTCCGTCAAGCAGGGCGCCGCGAAGATCAGAACCTCTGAGGTCGGCTCCAGCTAAATCGGTACCACCAAATTTAGCATCGCGTAAATTTGCCCCAGACAGGTTTGCACCAGAGAGATCTGCTAGAAAAAAGGTAGCGCCACTTAAATCTGCATTAGAGAGATCCGCATCGGTAAGTATCATTCGATTCAAATCAGCGCCGCGTAAATCACAACCTACGCATGAGTTTGTGCGTATAAGATCATCGATATTCTGTTGAATTACCTGGCTGGTTTCATCGGCATCAGCTTCTGAGCAGAACAAGGCAAGCGACAGCAGCACCGCATACCAACGGTAATAGTACCTGAAGTTCATAAATATTCTCCCGGGAAAATATGGTGGACTGATGGGGGTCACTGGCTCCGTTTATAACAGATCTCACCTGATGTTTAAACATGGTAGTTCACCGTCTTGCCTTCCATTGCCAAGGCGGGACAGGATCGCTACCACTCCAGAGACCGCGGCGATTAGCTTTCGCCTCTGATTGTTTTTGCTCCCAGCGTCCACATACAGGTTCATTACAGTAGCGTCCATAGACCCAACTGTGCCCGTCTATTACCAATTCCTGGTTGATATTTAGCTCACCGATTACGAGCACCGCCACGTATCTGTCGTAGCGGTCTCGGTATTTAACGAAAAGCGTTCCTTCTTGGCCAACTGTCATTTTTTTCAAGGCTTTTTTCGATCCAGCACTGTACGGTTGATCATACTCCGGTGCATCGATCCCCCACAGCCTGACTTCCATTGCTTTTCCATTCCGCTTGACCACAAGAGAGTCGCCATCAATGACATAATCGACAACCACTGAAAGCGGATGCCCCTGTTCAGCCCGGCCCTCGCCGGCAAGGAAAAAGATAAGTAAAACAAATGAGTAAAAGACGATAGTTTGAAAACTTGAAACCTCTCCAATTGTTCTGATCATTTGTCTGTTTTAATAGTATGATCTGGTTTTTTTATTGCTTTAAACATTTGTGTCATATTTTTGTTAATTCAAAACACTTTTTGATCATTATATAGGTAAAACATCTAATTCATATTCCGATTTATATATAATTGCCGTTATTTACTTGTTGGGTGG
>JABDQA010000191.1 GCA_013042475.1 Desulfofustis sp. | reverse complement strand
CGGTTGCCGGTCCAATTATGAAAATATTCATGGGCAATAACGCCTTCGATATTGAGATAATCCTGATCGGTGGCAGTTTCGGGCGAAGCAAGTACATATTTGGAGTTGAAGATGTTGAGCCCCTTATTTTCCATGGCCCCCATGTTGAAATCATCGACCGCGACAATCATGGAGCGATCAAGGTCGTACTCGAGGCCAAATACCTCCTCATCCCATTTCATCGATTTTTTCAATGATTTCATCGCATGACCACAGGTCCCCCGATTCCGGGGTTCGGTGTAGATAAAAAGATCGACCTGTCTGCCTGAACGGGTGGTAAAAACATCCTGCTCGGCCACCAGGTCTCCGCCCACCAGGGCAAAGAGATAACTGGGTTTGGGAAAGGGATCGCGCCATTGCGCAAAATGGAAGCCGTCATCGAGTTGGCCTTCCTCTTCAAGGTTGCCGTTGGAAAGAAGAACTGGATATTTTTTTCGATCGGCCTCGATCCGGGTGGTAAATCTGGCAAGCACATCGGGGCGGTCAGGGTAATAGGTGATTCTTCTGAACCCTTCCGCTTCACACTGGGTGCAGAAAATCGATGATGACAGGTAGAGGCCGCTGAGACTGGTGTTGGCTTCGGGATTTATATCAGTGATAACTTCGAGCTCAAAGGTATCAGGCACGTCAATTATTTGCAGTTGCGTGTCGGTGAGCACCATCCGACCACTATCTATCTCTTCGCCGTCGACAGAGACCCTGACCAGTTCTAGTTTTTCTCCGTATAGCACTAAATCTTTCTTATTATTTGTTACATCAGTATTTCTGTGCATCCTTGATCGTGCGATCACCCGGGTGTGCTGCTCGCCCAGGCGAAACAGAAGGTCTATGGATTCAACCAGGTAATCTGGAAGCTGGTAGTCGCTTCTGTGGATAGCTTCAAAAGTTGGCTTGTTCACGGGTTCCTCGCAGTGGATAGCGATTTGATCTTATTATTCACGTAGTTGACATCAAAGGTGATTCAATTATACTTGACTCCTCCTTGATAATCAGATGCCGATATCTGTAATCATCATCATGAGTTTTTCGAGGGACTACAGACAGGTTCGAGTCCAACTATAACGACAAGGTCGAGACTATGATCACAATCAACGAACACTACAATAAATTGCAGGCCTCATACCTGTTCTCAGATATTGCCAAAAGAGTCGCCAGGTACCAGGATGAAAACCCCGACAAGACGATTATCAAACTCGGGATCGGCGACGTCACCAAGCCGCTCCCTTCAGCCTGCATCGAAGCCTTCCACCAAGCGGTCGATGAAATGGCGAAAGAAGAAGGTTTTCGCGGCTACGGCCCGGAGCAGGGATATGAGTTTTTGCGGGAAGCAATTGCTGAAAATGATTTCAAGGCAAGAGGCGCAGAGATCAGCAGCGATGAAGTATTCGTTTCTGACGGTGCCAAATGCGACACCAGCAACTTCCAGGAGCTGTTCAGCCCGGATATCGTGATTGCCATCCCCGATCCATTCTACCCGGTCTATCTCGACACCAATGTCATGGCAGGACGCACCGGATCTTTTGCTGACGAACGCTACAACGGGGTAGTATATCTGGAGTCCACCAGGGAAAACAATTTTGTTCCTGCACTGCCCTCTCAGCCAGTGGACCTGATCTATCTCTGTTTTCCCAATAATCCCACCGGGTCGACGATCAGCAGAGAAGAATTGGCAACCTGGGTGGAGTATGCCCGGGACAACAAGGCACTCATTCTCTTTGACGCAGCCTACGAGGCCTTTATCAAGGACGATTCACTACCGAAGACAATTTATGAAATCGAAGGTGCTGAGGAAGTGGCGGTGGAATTCAGAAGCTTTTCAAAAAGTGGCGGCTTCACCGGAACTCGCTGTGCCTATACGGTTGTCCCCAAGGCCTGCGTCGCCTACACCGCTGCCGGCACACCTCAATCCCTGCATGGTTTGTGGAACCGCAGGCACTGCACCAAATTCAACGGCGTATCATATCCAGTTCAGAGAGCCGCTGAGGCGCTGTACAGTGTTG
>JABDQA010000188.1 GCA_013042475.1 Desulfofustis sp. | reverse complement strand
TCGGCCGGCAGGACAATGGTTTTGGAATTTCCGCTGGTGGCGATGTTCTTGATCGATTCGATATATTTCTCCCCGAGCAGATACATTACCGGCAGTTCCTTATCCTTGATTGCCAGGGTTACTTTTTCTATGGCCTGCTGACTTGCGTCGGCCAGTACAATTTTGGCCTTGGCGTCGCGCCTGGAAGCTTCGAGCCGGCCCTCCGCCTCGAGGATAGCCGCCTGCTTCTCACCGTCCGCCCGGGTCACGGTGGCCCGTCGCTGGCGTTCCGCGGCGGCCTGCTCCTCCATGGCGGTCTGCATGGTCGTACTCGGGTTGATGTCCTGGATCTCGACGGTTTTCAAGGTGATGCCCCAATCGGAGATATCATCGGAAATCGAGGCCTTCAGTGTAGCCTTGATAGTGTCGCGGCTGGACAGGGCATCGTCGAGCTGCATTTCGCCGATGATGGAACGGAGCGAAGTCTGTACCAGGTTCTGAATGGCGATCCGGTAATTTTCAACTCCGTACATTGCCAGCTCCGGGTGAACAATATTGATGAAGGCCACTGCATTGGCAATGATGACCACGTTGTCCTTGGTGATCACATCCTGGCTGGGAATATCAAGGACAATGTCTTTGGTGGTCACCTTGTAGGCGACCCGGTCGAAATAGGGAATTATGAAGTTGAGACCGGGCGACAGGGTGGAGTTGTATTTTCCGAGCCGCTGAATTACCCACTTGGATCCCTGCGGCACGATTTTCACCCCTTTGAAAACGGTGACCACCACAATTAGAACAAAGATGAATGATGAATACAAAAACCCGAATTCCATGACTATTCCTCCCCTTTCATCAGAGATTTCAATTCTTTGGTATTACAACAAGTGTGTTGCCTGAAACATTTATCACCTCCACTCGGTCACCGACCTTGCACTCCTGATCGCAGATGAACTCCCACTCGTCGTCTCCCAGCAGCGGTCGAGTAAACCTTACAGTTCCCCTGATCTCATCACGGGGTGTCCTGATGACGATACCGATCTCACCGGTGACCGCTTCCTTGGATATCCCGGCCTTGGTCTTATCGGTCATGGTCGGCTTAAACAACTTGAACCAGAGGACGGTAAAAGCAATCGAAGCGCCAGCCCAGAACAAAAGCTGGAAGCTCAAGTCAAGATCGGGCATGAAGATCATCAGCAGTCCAGTGAGCAGCGCCGCCAGGCCGAACCACAGAAGGGTGAAACTGGGCAGCAGCATCTCACCGAGAATCAGCAGCATTCCGATAATAAGCCAGTAATACCAGAGAATGGTGATGGTCATGGTTGTTCCCCCTGTGGTGAGTTCTCAGGAGCCCTTTTTGGTGCCGATTATCTGCACGACTGTACCAATGCCGTCATGATAGGCCCCTTCCTGAATGTTCCGTTCGGTTTCAAGAGCATGGCTCAGTATCAGGGGCTGCAGTTCGCGCTTCAGCTCCTCAAGGTCCATCAAAAGTTCAATTTTTCGAGGGCCGCCGGTGTTGTTGTCGATTTGTTTGATGGCATAGCCCTCGAGGATAAAAATACCCCCTGGGGTGAGCCCCTCGAAAACTTTCTGATGAAGCCGCGTACGAACGGCGGGTGGGAGGTGGCAGAATATTGAGATAATAGCCTGAAATGCACCTGGGGGAATGTGGTAATTTTCGAGGTCGGCTTCGACGATATCTATGGATACCCCCCGCTTCTCTGCCAGCAACAGTGCTTTTTTAAGACCCACCGAGGAGGAATCGACTGCCGTAACCCGGTGCCCCAGAGACGCCAGGTAGACAGCATTGCGCCCCTCTCCTTCGGCCAGGCAAAGTATTCGTGAGCCCGGTTGAAGCAGTCCAACCGAGGCAACGAGAAAGTCGTTGGGTTCCGTTCCAAAAGCAAATCCTGATTCGCTGTAACGCTCGTCCCACATACTCTTGATGGTAGTTGTAAATGTTCTCTCGCTTTATTGCGTCTAAATAAGATTCAATTGTTCATTGTGCAATAAACTGTTACAAAAAGCGAGGAAAAGAGACCTGACCGGCGTCTGCCGCAAACTCCTCAGTTCAAGCGTGTGTCATTTGATTCCCGTGCGACCGCAAATGCTCCTGCCCGATAACGTCCTGAGCATCTATTGCCTAAAAGGCGAACTCACCATTTCGGACCTCGATATCGCAGGATTTATCGGCAACTGGGAGGATGACGGTTATTGTTTTCTGTTCTTTCGACAACCGGCGGATGAGGCTGTGGAGCGACTGCTCGGGAAACATCCGGGACTTATCCTGGAAGACCAGTTTACCATGACCTATCGGCAGTGGCAGGGAGGCTTTGAAGGCCCGCTGAAGATTGGCCGTTTTATCCTCTCGCCGCCCTTGTTAAAAAAAGTTGCCCAGGGGGATGAAATTGGACTGAAATTCGACCCGGGGCTGGTCTTTGGCAACGGCACCCATCCCACCACACTTGCCTGTTTGACCGCGATCGAGATTGCCTGCGCAGGCGGCAAGGTCGAACGCATGCTCGATTTGGGCACAGGTACCGGTCTCTTGGCTCTGGCCGGGGCCAGTCTTGGCTGCCGCCAGGTTTTGGCAATCGACAACAATATGCTGGCTGCAGTCACCGCATCGCAGAATATACGCATTAACAATCTGCAGCAGCGGGTTCTTGCCGTCAACGGTCTGGCCCAGAGCTTTGTTGATCTGCCATCTGATCTCCTGGTTGCCAACATCGGCTACCCGGTGCTGAAAGAGTTGCTGACGGCAGAGAGTGTGCGTCATCATCACTGGCTCGTGCTCTCCGGATTGCACACCAGTGAAGTTGAAAATATTTTAAAATTATTGGAAAAACTGAATGTGGTAGTGCTCAAGCACTGGCACAGCGAAACGGTCTGGAGCACCCTGCTGGCCATTACTGCCGCTTGATCGAGCCTTCTTTGCATATTGATTAAAAGAGATTAGGGTCTTACCCAAAACGAGTAAACCATCACCCACACAACAATTCATGTCTGAAAAGGCTGTGAATACTGAAGGTTATCCAGGTACCTCACGGGCCCTGGCCACGGATCTTTACCAGCTGACCATGGCCCAGGGTTACTTCAGTACGGGTCTCAGCGAACGTCAGGCCATCTTCTACATGTTCTACAGAACCCCGCCGTTTGGCGGCAGGTACGTGGTTGCGGCTGGTCTGCAAAGTTTCGTCGATTGGCTCGAGCAGCATGCCTACAATGCCGAAGATATTAAGTATTTGTCTTCCTTAACGGGCAGGGACGGCTCACCGCTGTTTACCAAAGATTTTTTAAACTATCTCAGCAGCTGGAGATTTAGAGGTTCAATTGAAGCCGTTCCGGAAGGGACCATCATCTTCCCCCACGAACCTATGGTCCGGGTGCGTGGTCCGCTGCTCGACAGCCAGATAATTGAAACGACCCTGCTCAACCTCATGAACTTCCAGACCCTGGTCGCCACCAAGGCCTCGAGAGTGAAGCTGGCGGCGGGTGAAGACGAGGTGCTCGAGTTTGGACTTCGGCGGGCCCATGGGTACGACGGTGGTCTCTCTGCCAGCCGAGCGGCCTACATCGGTGGTGTAGATGCTACTTCCAATGTGCTCGCCGGGGCCCGTTTCGGCATTCCGGTGCGGGGTACCCACGCGCACAGCTGGGTCATGGCGTTTGACAACGAACCTCAGGCTTTCGCCGCCTATATCGATCTTTTTCCGCATAATTCGGTGTTGCTGGTTGATACCTTCAATACCCTGGATGGGGTCAGAAACGCCATCGAGGCAGGACATAGGCTCAGACAAATGGGCAGTGACCTGATGGGCATCCGCCTGGATTCCGGCGATCTGGCCTACCTTTCCAGTCAGGCGCGGAAACTGCTCGACGAGCACGGCTTTACCGGCACCAGAATTGTAGCCTCCAACGATCTTGATGAACGGCTGATCACCAGCCTCAAGAGTCAGGGGGCCCCGATCAACACCTGGGGGGTCGGCACCAAACTGGCCACCGCTTTTGATGAACCGGCCCTTGGAGGAGTGTATAAACTGGCCGCCATCGAGAACAGGAACGGTGAAACGGTGGAACGCATAAAACTCTCCGAACAGGCTGCCAAAAGCTCGCTGCCGGGCTGCCTCGACATTGCCCGACTGAAACAGGGCGACATCAATGCCGGCGATGTCATTTTCGATACCCTGACTGAAAAGCCCCCTTGCACCAGTGAGAAGGTTATTACCATCATCTCGCCCGAGGATCCCTGGCGCCGTAAGATCATCCCCACCAAGAACCTCAGCGTAGGGCGTCTCATCGTACCGATCCTCGAAGGTGGGCGGAGGATTGGAGAGCGTGAGTCGGTTGCCGTGATGAGGAAGAGGACCCTGTCGGGAATACGTGAGTTTGACCGGGCGATATTTCGTTTCGAAAACCCCCACGTTTATCCCGCAGGACTTTCGCAGGATCTCCACGAGCATCGGGAAGAGATGCGAACTCACGAATTCGAGATCATCAAGCGGCGGCTCAGTGAGATGGAAAACAACGGGCATAACAATAACAATTCTGAACCGGGTGCAGACAAATGAAAAAAGCGTTGCTCATCGTCGACATCCAGCACGACTTTTTGCCGGGTGGGAGCCTTGCAGTTGAAAGTGGAGACGTTATCATTCCTTTTGTAACTGAGCTGATGAAGCAAGAAGGCCGCTACGAGTTGATCGTTGCAACCCAGGACTGGCATTCCCCGGGCCATGGTTCTTTTGCCTCGGCACATCCGGGATCCAAGCCATTCGACCTGGGTGAATTAAACGGTCTGGAACAGGTGTTCTGGCCGGATCACTGCGTCCAGGGGGAAAAGGGGGCGCGCATTCATCCCGACATCATGGAGCCGTTGATCAGCAAGACGGAAACAGGTCAGCGAACTCTGATCATCAAGAAGGGACAACATATGGAGGTGGACAGTTACTCGGCTTTTTTCGACAATGCCCGTCGAAACGATACCGGACTTCACCGGGCGCTGCAGTCCTACGAAATCAGCGCGGTCGATATTGTCGGCCTGGCCTTCGACTATTGCGTGAAGTTCACCGCCCTTGATGCGGTTTCACTGGGCTACTCGACTTCCGTGCTCCTGCAGGGAACCCGCTCGGTTGATCCGACAAACGCCGAGAAGACGAAGGCGGAGCTCGAGGCCGCAGGGGTGCGGTGCCTGGATTGAGTTTCAACTGAGGCAGTCTAAGCCGCAGCTACCAAAGTTGGTTTACAGCGTGCAGAACAGACGTGAGCCTTCCCGGTTTTTATAGAAATACGGTGGTTATCTCCGGCACCAGTAGAATAAGTGCCAAGATGACAACCTGCATACACATAAACGGCAAAAAGCCGCGGAAAATATCCGGTAGTGTGATGTGCGGCGGCGCCACCGATTTGAGATAAAAGGCCGCCGGGCCAAAGGGAGGTGATAAGAAGCTCACCTGCATATTTACGCAAAATAAAATACCGAACCATACCCTAACCATTGATGGTGAATCGAGACCGCCGGTGAGGCCAAGCTCATTCATCGGTAGTTTAAGTACAATGGGTAGAAATACCGGCATGACCAGCAACACTATACCTGTCCAGTCCATGAATGCGCCAAGAAATAGGAAGATCACCATCATGACCAGCAGAACGCCTAGAGTCGGCAACTCATAACCGACAATCAGATTTGCCACGTAGGCCGGACCACCGGCAATCGTATAAGCCCCGGCCAGCGCGGTGGCCCCAAGTGTCACCCAGATGATGGTCCCTGTTGATTTGAAGGTCCGCATCGAGGCTTCACGCAGCAAGGTAAAGGAGAACTCCTTGCGGATCCAGATCAAGGTAAGAACCGCCAGTGACCCCATGGCTGCAGCCTCGGTGATACCGGTGATACCGCCATAAATCGACCCGAGTACGACGAAAACGATGAGCAGCGGCGCCACCATGCCTTTGCTTTTGGCCCAGGCTTCTTTTGTGGTGGCAACACCCACCAGAAAGAGGATGAAGACAGCAGCCAGAGCAACGATTGCCAGGCATACCCAAAGCACTGAATTTCCAATCAACGCTGTGGTGTCATCGAGCATCTTAGGGTTGAATCTGGACCCGACATGAATGTAGATCCAGCGCAAGCCAACTATGGCAGCGCCGGCACCCACCAGCATGGTCACGATCGTTGGACCATAGATGAGTTTATCCTTGACCGTCATCGCATCGGGTGATGGTTCAGGCAGCGGTGCCAGCTCGGGATTAATCCGCGTACGTACCAGGATATAGATGATGTAGAGGCCGGCCAGCATAAAGCCCGGTAGAAAGGCAGCTTTAAAGAGGGCATGGATCGAGGTTTCGGTGATCAGACCATAGAAGATTAAAACGATTGATGGTGGGATCATAGTACCCAGCGAACCTGATGCGCAAATGGTGCCGATGGCGAGGTTCTGGTTGTAGCCGAGCCTCAGCATCTGCGGCAGGGCAATGAGACCGAGCAGAACGACTTCACCGCCGATGATGCCCGACATCGCTGCCATGACAATCGCCATCAAAGCGGTGACCACGGCTATGCCACCCCGTGTTCGCGACATCCACATGTTTAAACACGAGTACATGTCACGGGCGATTCCTGAACGTTCCAGCAGGGTCGCCATAAAAATAAACAGTGGCACTGAGATAAGAACGTAGTTGGTGGTGATCCCAT
>JABDQA010000187.1 GCA_013042475.1 Desulfofustis sp. | reverse complement strand
CCGTGAAAATCATCGCATTCAGATCTTTGACGATACCGGCGCTTATCTCGACCAATGGAATAATATGCACCGGCCATGCGGTCTCAATATAACTGATCGTTTGATCTATATCGGGCAGCTGTTTACTCAACTAAAGCTGAACGCGGATTACCCCAATATTGGCGCATGTGTCAGTATCCATGACCTGACGGGGAAACGCTTGGCCAAATTGGGTAGTCTCATGTATGGAGAAGGTCCTGGCCAGTTTATAGCACCCCACGGAATCGCAGTAGATTCGCGTGGAGACATCTATATCGGAGAAGTTTCGCAGACAGCCTTTGGGAGTGTGCAGAATCCACCGCGAAAAGTAAGAACTTTTCGGAAGCTGGTGAAGATTTGATCGATATTTATCTCAGATCAATTATCGGGTACTTGCTGCTAGAAGTTCAGGCGCAGTTGAGTGGACGTTAAGATCTCGTTCTCCCTTGCCATGGCGAGATACCGAAATATAATTTATTGCACTTTTCTGCGACCCCATTCGTCGTTCGGCAAAAGTATGAATACAGAGTATGAGAGAACAGGCTTTTGTTACAAGCCCAGTAAAAATCGTATCGCAAACCAGGCCCCATCTGAAGAGGTGTCGTTGCAGGTGCGGTGAAAATACGGATAGTCGATGACCAATCGTGAGAGTTCAAAACAAAGCCTCGCTTTGACCATTATCGTCTGTGTCATGATCGCTCTGGCGGTCGGCGGCTTTGTCTGGTGGATAAACAAAAGCGAGCCAGTCGCGCAGCGCGAGACGGCGACCAAGCGTGCTCCGATGCTGGTTGAAACGGTGACAGTAACCAAGGGTGATTACAAGCCGCAAATAAGCGTACTGGGGCGGGTGGTAGCCTCCAAGGAGGTAGTCCTGCGGCCTCGGGTTGAAGGAGAAGTGATAGAAATCTCCGAAAATTTCGAGCCGGGTGCGATGGTAAGGGCCGGAGAGCTTTTGGCCAAGCTGGACCCGGCCGATTTTGAAAACAGTCTCACCACACGCCTCAGCGTGCTCCAGCAGGCAGAAGCGGATCTGGTCCTGGAAGAAGCGCAGGGGCAGGCACGGCGCAGAGGCTATAAAATGATCGACAAGGAGTTGGGATCCGAACAGCTTGCCCTTGTGTTTCGCCAGCCGCAGCTGCAAACTATCCAGGCTCGCGTTAAGGCTGCCGAAGCGGCAGTGGCACAGGCCCGGCTCGAGCTCGAGCGAACCTCGATCACCGCGCCGTTTGATGCCCTGGTCCTGGAACGCATGGTCGCCCTTGGTTCACAGGCTCAGCCTGGTGTGGCCATGGCCCATCTGGTCGGGGTCAATGAATACTGGGTGATTGCTACCGTACCCTTGAAGCAGCTTCAGCGGCTGAGGTTCGCCGAGGACGGTGCCGAGCCGTCTGCCGCAACTATCCGGAAACGAGGTGTGTGGGGGGATGATCAGTTCCGCGAAGGCGTCGTCCAGCGCTTCATAGGCGCCCTCGATGAGCAGACCAGGCTGGCGCGAGTGCTGATCACCGTGGAAGACCCGCTGGGGCGGCAGAGCGGTGCGCCGCCGCTGGTCCTTGACTCCATCGTCCAGACGGTTATCGAGGGAGAGCTTCTGCAGGATGTCGTCCGTCTCGACCGGGATTACCTCCGGCCTGGAGACACTGTCTGGGTTATAAAGGATGACAAACTTTCCATCCGTGAGGCTAGGGTCATTTTCCGCGATGCTGAATATGCCTACATCTCGGGCGGACTTGAAGATGGTGACGAGGTGGTCCTGACAAATCTGTCTCGCGTGCGCGAAGGCGCCCAGCTTCGGCGGCAGGGGGCATCCGAATGAGCGAAGAGCCCGGCGGTGGAGCGATCGCATGGATGGCGCGGAATTCAATCGCCGCCAACCTGTTGATGGTAATCCTGCTGGCCGGGGGCCTGTGGACTACGGTCACAATTCAGAAGGAAGTATTTCCCCAATTCCAGCTTGATGTCGTCGAGGTAAGAATCGCTTACCCCGGGGCGGCTCCAACCGAAGTGGAACAGGGTGTCTTGCGTCCGGTTGAAGAGGCGGTTCGAGGGATCGAGGGAATACGTGAACTGACTTCTACGGCGTGGGAGGGGAGAGGTCGGGTGACCATCGAACTGGTGTCGGGTGCCGACCGGATGAAGCTGTTCCAGGAAATCGATCAGGCGATCAGCCGGATCCGGACCTTCCCCGAGGATACCGAAGAGCCGGAAGTGCAGCTTCAGGCGCGCCAGCAGCAGGTAATGGAAATCGGGCTCTTTGGCGACGTCGATATCTGGGAACTTCGCAAACTTGCGGAACGCCTCCGCGATGTACTGATCGGTAACGAATATATCACCCAGGTGGAGCTGGGCAATGTTCCGGAATATCGCACCCATATCGAAATTGCCAGGGAGGACCTGCGCAAATATGGCCTGACGCTTGGTGAAATAGCAGAAATCATCAACGTTTCGAGCGAAGATATCCCGGCCGGCACGGTCGAAACGAGTGCCCAGGAAATCCTCTTGCGGGTCAAGGAACGGAGGCAGTCTGCCGACGAGTTCGAGCAGATACAGATCATCTCCGGCCCTGACGGTGCCGTGGTGCGACTCGGCGACATTGCCACCGTGCGTGACGGGTTCGAAGAAGCGGGCTTTCATTCCCAGTTTAATCAGCAGCCGGCGGTGGAAATCAATATTTATCACGTCGGCACCCAGTCTCCATTGGATATAGCCCGGGAAGTTCAGGAGATCATGGCCGACTTTGAGACCACGCTGCCGGAGGGGGTAAACTGGCGGATCGACGGCAACAACGCCGCAGATTTTAGAGATCGGGTAACGCTCGTCGCTGAAAATGGGCTGCTGGCGATCCTTATCGTGCTGATTATTCTCACCCTGCTGCTCAATTTTCGCCTGGCCTTCTGGATTATGATGGGGATGACGACTTCGTTTATCGGCGGGGTCCTCTTCATGCCGATGGTTGATGTCAGCCTGAATATGATATCGCTTTTCGGTTTCCTGATGGTGCTCGGTATCGTGGTGGACGATGCCATCGTGGTGGGTGAAAATATTCATGCCCACCAGGAGAATAATCAGGACTATGTCGAGGCCGCGATCGCCGGTGCCAAGGAGATGGCGATGCCGGTGACCTTTGCCATAGTCTCCAACATCATCGCCTTCATCCCGCTGCTGTTTATTCCCGGTGAGACCGGGAAGTTCTGGGGACCTCTGCCGGTCGTGGTGATTATTGTGCTCGCCCTGTCGCTGTTCGAGGCCCTCTTCATCTTGCCGGCCCACTTGGGCCATCGAGGCCGCCGGCGCCGTCTGCGGCTCGGCGCCTGGCTGAATGATTTCCAAAAGCTCTTTGCCCGCAGCTTCCAGAGCTTTGTAACGAAAAGATACAGCCGCTTTCTCGAGAGGTGCCTGCAGTTTCGCTATATCACCTTATGCGCGGCAGTGGCGATTGTCGTCATGGTCGGCAGTTATGCAACCAGCGCCCATATGGGCATAATTATGATGCCCGAGGTCGCCGCCGACGAAATCGAGGCCGGTGTCAGGCTGCCGGTCGGGACCACCCTGGAGCAGATAAGCCGGGTTGCCGAAGACGTAACCGCCGCCACTGCAAGGATGTTCGAGGAGTACAATCTTCACGAGGTCGCCGAGGGCATTAAAACTAATGTGCGCGGCCAGAGTTTCATCGATGTGGAGATAGTAATGCGACCGCCGAACGAACGCGACATGACCGCTCGCGAGGTTATTCAATTGTGGCGGGACAACATCGGCGACCTGCCCGGAGTCCACCAGATCACCTTCGAAGCCGAACGGGGACCTGGCGGCTGGCGGCAGGATATAAGCGTCGACCTCAGCCACAGCCAGATAGAGACCCTGGAGGCCGCCAGTCAAGAATTCCTTCAACGCATGGAGCAATACGAAAATACCCGCGATGTGAGCGACAACTATAATAAGGGTAAAACGCAACTTGATTTCCAACTTCTGCCGGAAGGCAGAGCCCTCGGACTGACCCCCGCCGATCTGGGGAAAAAGTTGCGCGGTGCCTTTTTCGGAGACCTGGCGCTGCGCCAGATACGCGGGACAGACGAGGTGGAAGTCAGGGTGAAACTGCCGCTCGACCAGCGTCGAGATATTCACCACCTCGAAGATCTGGTGCTGCGCACCCCGGACGGAACCGAAGTTCCCCTGCTGGACGTCGCTGACATGACAAGCAACAAAGCGTTTACCTCGATCAACCGCAGGGATGGCCGGCGCACTGTCAATGTGTCGATGGATGTGGAGCCCGAGCGTGCAATCGGGCAAGTGGTGAAGGCCATCAGAACCGTCGATCTGCCGCAATTGCGTGAAAAATATCCCGGCCTCACCTGGACCTTCGAAGGGTCTGATGCAGAAATGCGACGGGCCACGGCCTCACTCTGGGGCTGGTTCGGAATGGCCCAGATTGTCATCTATGCCTTGCTTGCGGTGGCCCTGAGGAGCTATTTTCAACCTTTGATCATCTTCGGCGCAATCCCCTTCGGCATTGTCGGCGCTGTCCTCGGCCACATCCTTCTCGGCTACGACCTGTCGCTGGTCAGCCTGATGGGCATCATCGCCCTGACCGGAGTGGTTGTGAACGACGCGCTCATCATGGTCACTCATGCCAACCGACAGCGCCACCGACTAGGTCCGTCAGAGGCAATTCGGGAGGCTGGTCAGCGCCGCTTCCGGCCGATCGTGCTGACCACTTTGACCACCTTCGGAGGCCTGTCTCCGATCATTTTCGAAACATCACTGCAGGCACAATATGTGATCCCGATGGCCATTTCCCTTGGTTTCGGTATTGTCTTCGCCACCGTCATCATCCTGGTCCTTGTCCCGTGCCTGTATCTCGTGCTTGAAGACATCAAGGGCTTATCCGCGTAACGCCAAGGGTTAGAAGT
>JABDQA010000183.1 GCA_013042475.1 Desulfofustis sp. | reverse complement strand
GTGGGGATGACCACCGCATGAATTTTCAAAGTCTCGGTCTTGTATTTTTCATTGATGAATTTTTCGAAAAGCTTGATCAGATCGTAGCTGGCACCCCTCGGTTGAGCGCCATCGAAAAAATAGAAGGTTCTTGAGTAGGGCATCAGAACCCTTATTATTCGTTCCTTTGCCATCTCATCGAGGTCTCCGGTAAACTCCCTGATCTTGATGGGCAATTCACTATCTGCAGCTGACTTTTCAGATTCAACGGCGAGGATGTTCTGAGCCGTGGTGACGGCAAGTAGTTGGGCAAGCATCAATACAATAAGCGCACGTAAAATCATAGTCGTTACTTCCTGGTAGGTGAGCTTCGTGAGCTCATTCGTCGGTGTCAGCCATCGTAGTTGACAGCTCCTCTTTCACTTTTACCCCAAGCTCGGGAAACCTGGCGTCCTGGGAGATGAGATTGCCGCGGCCCTGGCTGAGCTTGTTCAGGGCCCTGTCATAACTGTCTTTGCAATTGTCGAGCTGGTGGCCTAGCTTTTCCATATCTGCGAGGAATCCCCGTAACTTATTGTACAGGGACCCTGCTCTTTCTGCAATTTCCACCGCGCTGCGGCTTTGGCGCTCGTGCTGCCAGCAATATTCGACCATACGCAGGGTGGTCAGCAATGTGGATGGTGAAACGATAATCACTTTCCAGGCGTACATTTCGGAAAGCAGTTTCTCCTTGCTCTGAAGTGCAGTAGAAAAGGCCCCTTCGATGGGAATAAACATCAGGACAAAATCAAGCGTGCGTAGCCCTTTGAGTGAACTATAATCTTTCCGGCTCAGGGATTTTACATGGCTGCGGATTGAACTGAGATGTTCCTTTAGACCATTCTGGCGCTCAGACTCGGTCTCACCATTGCACTGCTCTTCCGGACATAGATCAGAAGTTCGGGTGGGGACGAATCAATTACCCCAGGGGGCCTCTCAACTGCCTACCGCCAAGGATATGCATATGAACATGAAAAACGATCTGACAGCCTTCCGGGCCATTGTTGAAGATCACCCGGTAGCCTTTGTCGAGCCCTTCCTGTGCAGCAAGTTCGGCGCCCGTGCGCACTATTTTGCCGACTAACTGGTCATCTTCCCGATGAATTTCGCTCAGATCGCTATAATGTTTTTTGGGGATGACCAGAAAATGGGTCGGAGCCTGGGGGGCAATATCCCTGAACGCCAGGACCTCGTCATCTTCGTAGATTTTATCGGCCGGTATGTCGCCAGCTATGATCTTGCAGAACAGGCAGTCACTCATTATCACTCTCCTTTTCTGAATTGACGGTGAGGCTATTTTTACTATAACCGGTATTTTGTGCAACGGTGAATTGAGCAGTCCTTGAGATTTGATACTCCTGCTGGTAGGCTCTTGTGCCTCTATCCGCTCAGAGAGTAAAACACCAAATGGCAGCGGCAGCATGCAGAGTATGACTCCGGCTAAGAAAATTCTATTTATAAATCCACCGGTCGCCACACCGTCAGAACCCCCGGCCGGTATTGCCCGATTGGCGGGCAGCCTGCGTGAACACGGTCGAGCATGTGGTGTGCTCGATCTCAACCTGCCCTGCCTGCTCGCCCAGTTTGAACATGAAATCGAGGCCGATGACCGCTGGAGCAAGAGAGCCAACAAAGACCGGCAGCGCAATATCACCCAGCTGAGAGTACCAGAGCTTTACCGCTCTTTTGACCGTTATCAGCGAGTGGTGAGTGATCTGGGACGGGTGCTGAACCTGGCCGGAAGAAAAAGCGGCTGCAAAATCACTCTGGCCAACTACGAAGACCCCACCAAGACGCCTCTGCGCAGTGCGGATCTACTGGCCAGCGCCGAACAATTCGAAACCAATCATTTCCACGCCCGGTTCAGTCCGCTATTGGAAGAGGCGCTGGTTACCCATCAACCTGAATACGTTGGTCTGTCTTTTTCCTATCTCAGCCAGGCACTCACCGGTTTTGCGGTGGCCGGATTTATTCGGCATCATTTCCCGGAAATTAAAATAGTCGCCGGAGGAGGCCTGATCACCACCTGGATGAGCAACCCTGCCTGGACAAATCCATTCCAGGGCCTCTTTGACCTATGCCTTGCCGGTTACGGAGAAGACCAACTGCTGGAACTGTTCGGCAGCGAGTCTCGATCTGGCCTAGGGCGATTGAGCTACAATGACTTCAGTTTGGCCGATTATCTGACTCCGGGTGTGGTGCTGCCATATGCTGCATCCTATGGTTGTTACTGGCAAAAATGTCAATTCTGTCCGGATTTTGCTGAAGGTTCCTGCTATGAGGCAATACCGGCTAAAAAGGTGATTATCGAAATAGATCAGCTGATACAAACGCATAAGCCAGTACTTGTTCACCTGCTTGACAACGCGATAAGTCCTGCCCTGCTCAGACACTTGGCTGACTACAGGTTGGGCATGCCCTGGTATGGTTTCGCCCGTTTTGAAAAGGATCTCGAGGATTTTGACTACTGTATCGCACTGAGGCGGTCGGGTTGCGTGATGCTCAAACTTGGATTGGAGTCGGGGTCTGCGCGCGTGCTCGAACAACTAGACAAAGGGATTGATCTGGAGGGTGCCTCCCGCATCCTCAACAATCTTCAGCGGGCTGGCATCGGAGCTTATGTCTATCTGCTTTTCGGCACACCGGCTGAAACTGAATCCGAGGCTCTGCTGACCCTTGAATTTGTTCGTACACACTGGCAGGCAATCACCTTTCTGAACCTGGCGATCTTCAACATGCCGGTTTGCAGCCCGGAAGCGGCTGATCTTGATAACCGCTTTTCCGACGGTGACTTGTCACTTTATTGCGATTTCGTCCACCCCCGCGGTTGGGGTAGAAAAGCGGTGCGAGGTTTCCTGCAGAAGCGGTTTCGCAAAGACCCGCTGGTCCAGAATATTGAGCGACGCAGCCCAGGCGTGTTCGGGTCCAACCATGCGCCGTTCTTTTTAAGCATGACAACATAGTTTCCCATCTAAAGCCGGTGTAGGCTGAGGACGCAATTGCATTGCCTCCCCATAACAAAGCAAAAAGGCGCCCGATATTTCGAGCGCCTTTTTGGAACTAAATTAAACTTCGCCTGAGGGCGGCTATTTTGAGTAACCGAAGCTCAGTTTTTCATCGTCGATGTCGACTTGAGCGATACCGCCGCCAGTCAGGTGACCGAACAAGATCTCTTCTGACAGCACATCGCCGATCTCCTTCATGATCAATCGTCGCAGCGGCCGGGCTCCGAAATCCGGGTCATAGCCTTCGGTTGCGAGCCAGTTTCTGGCCGCATCGGTGAGTTCTATCTTTACTTTCTTTTCGAGCAGCTGGCCTTCGAGTTCGATGATCAGTTTGTCCACCACCTGTTGCATGGACTCGTGATCGAGCGGTCCGAAGGTGACGGTCGCATCGAGGCGATTCCTGAACTCCGGTGAAAAGAGCTTCTCCACGGCCTTGTCGCTCTTGCCTTTCTTGTCACCGACAAAACCGATGGTGTTGGCTGCCATCTCCCTGGCACCGGCATTGGTGGTCATGATGATCACCACGTTTCTGAAATCCGCTTTTCTGCCGCTGTTGTCGGTCAAGGTGGAATGGTCCATCACCTGCAGCAGGATGGAATAGATATCCATGTGGGCCTTTTCGATTTCGTCGAGCAGCAGCACTGAATATGGGTGCTTGCGGATGGCCTCGGTCAATAACCCACCCTGGTCGAAGCCGACATAGCCCGGGGGGGCCCCGATGAGTCGGGCGACCGCATGCTTCTCCATATACTCGCTCATATCGAAACGCTCGAAGTGCACCTGCAGACAGTTGGCCAGTTGCCTTGCCACTTCGGTCTTACCAACACCGGTAGGTCCGGCGAACAGAAAGCTGCCCATGGGCGAGTCGGGATTGCCGAGCCCAGCCCTGGATCTTTTCACCGCCTGGACGATGACGTTAATGGCCTCGTTCTGCCCGAAGATGACCGATTTCATGTTGATTTCAAGCCCTTTGAGAGACTCCAGTTCCGAACTCTTTCTGGTGCGGGCGGGGATTCGGGCAATGGCCGAAACAACCCGTTCGACATCATTAATCTTGACCGTCGAATCCTGCTTACCTTCCAGCCGGAACAGCGAGCCGACTTCGTCCATCACATCGATCGCCTTGTCAGGCAGGAAGCGTTCGTTGATATAGCGGTCGGACAATTCGGCCATAGCCTGTACGGCAGGTTTAGAGTAGCGCACCCGATGGTGATTTTCGTAGCGCGGCTGCAGTCCTTTGAGAATCTGGCAGGTATCCTTGACCGAGGGCTCCTCGATATCAATTTTCTGAAATCTTCTCGACAGGGCACGATCTTTTTCGATCTGGTTCTTGTACTCCTCGTAGGTGGTTGATCCTATACAGCGCAATATTCCTGACTGCAGCGCCGGCTTCAGCAGATTCGACGCATCCATGGAACCACCGCTGGTGGCGCCGGCACCGACAATGGTATGCATCTCATCGATGAACAGGATGGCGTTGTCTTTTTTCTCGATAGCCGCCACTACACCTTTGATACGCTTTTCAAAGTCACCGCGATATTTGGTGCCGGCTACCAGCGTTCCCATCTCGAGCTGGTAAATTTCGACATCCTGCAGGAGCTCTGGGACCACGGCTTTATTTCCCTGCTGGCGGGATACTTTGTCATCGTGAATACGCAGGGCCAGCCCCTCAGCCATGGCAGTTTTACCAACACCCGGTTCGCCAACCAGCAGCGGGTTGTTCTTTTTGCGGCGACAGAGCACCTGCATCATTCGGTTGATCTCTTCATTGCGTCCAATGAGAGGATCGAGTTTTCCCTGCTCGGCGAGACTGGCGTAATTGACCGTGTAGTCTTTGAGCGCCTTGTCTTCCTTCTCCCCTTTTTCCGCCTGTGCCTCGGAATCAGGAGGATGAGGCAAGGGCTCTTGCTGAAGACCTTCGGGCAGTTCATGGGAAACCAGATTGACCACTTCCATGCGGCCGACGCCGATGGAGCTAAGAAAATAAACGGCATGGGATTCAGTTTCCGAGAAAATGGCCACCAACACATCACCTGAGTCCACTTCCTTTTTGCCACAGCTCTGAACGTGGGCGACAGCCCTCTGGAGCACCCTGTTGAAGGCGATGGTCTGAGTCGGGTCAATGCCAGCCGATTCGGTTATGGTCGGCACTTCCTTTATCAGAAAAGACTCCAGCCGCTCCTTGAGCGACTCAACAGAGCCACCGCACTCCCTGATGATATAGGTGGTCAATTCGTCGTGAAGCAGGCCATAAAGCATGTGCTCGACGGTAACGAATTCATGATTGTGACTTTTTGCTTCCTTGATTGCTTTGATCAGTGATGCTTCAAGAGTTTTGCTTAGCATTGTGCTCACATGTCGTTGGTGCTATTCTCTTTCCATGCTGCAGCGCAGTGGATATTCATTTTTTTTTGCCAATTCATGAACAATGGCGATTTTGGTTTCACAGATTTCCCGGGTATAGATACCGGCAACTCCAACGCCGTCATTGTGCACGTTGAGCATTATCTTCGTTGCTTCGTGTCTCGATTTCTGAAAGATGTTTTCCAGCACCGAAACAACAAATTCCATGGTTGTGTAGTCGTCGTTGTGGAGCAATACTTTATAACGCGGCGGCTCCTTGGTTTCGACCAACTCTTCAGTCAATACGGAGTCCTGAAGGTCTCCTTTTTTATCTCCCATCTCTTGTTCTTAAAGCTGTTTTATCAACGAGTGCAAGTGAGTTAAGATTATCTGCCCATTATAATAATCCCGATTGTCATGTTTTCAAATGAGGCTTGTAAAGGTTTCTACACAACCGTCTTAGGTCCATCCATCCCGTATTGGGACCTGCCTGCGGTCCACTCTCTTGAGCAGCTAAGGTAGACGCGGGGTTGCCGGTTGCTGATGCAGCCATGCCAGGCTGAGCAGCAGTTCTTCCAGGATGATTCGGTCGGGTACCGGGCTGCCCTTGAGCTTGAATTCAGCTTCGAGCAGCAGTCCCAGAGATTTTTTTAAAGTGGCGGGCGACTGCGGTGCCGCTTTTTTAAATCCTAGATAGAGGGCATAAGGATGACCTTTTAACAGATCAGGCCAGACGCCGGTGTCTTTGAGTGCCGGTAGATAATTGTTCTGGAAATCGCTGCTCGACATCGGTGACCAGCGCGGTCGTTCCCTGACCTGCAATGATTTAAAGATTAGCAGCCGACGCAGATAGTTGCGCAGGGTGGCAATGATGGCCAGGGGATGAACCCCGTCGCTGAGCAGGTGATCAAGTACGGTCATGGCTCGTGCCGGAGTTTCTTTTGCCAGTGCTTCGCTCAACTCGAAGATGGCGTCTTCCCGAGTTCTGCCAACCATCAGATCGACATCAGCGCGGGTGATTCTCTTTCTTTCGTCGATGTAGAATGCAACTTTTTCAGTTTCCAGTACCGCCCCCACCGGGTGAAAACCAACCCGTTCAAACAGCAACTCCAGGGCTGCCGGTTCGATGGTTTTATTCATCCTGGCCAGCTTTGTCTGAACCATTTCCCTGATCACTTCCTGCTGCTGCTGAAGTGCGGCACGGGAGCTGCCCTCGGCGATGGCGCAGTCGATGACTTCACCATGTTTTTTGATGGCGGTGAACAGTTTTTTTCTTTTATCGACATGTTCAGCGGTGAGAACCAGGAGGTGGTGTGGGGGCAGTCCCTCTTTGATGGCAGAGATCAGATTTTCGACAGGGTCCTTGGCGGCAACCGACGGCCGTTCGATGTTGCTGATAAGTTCATCGGCCCACCCGAGCTCCTCCTCCGGATGCGGAAATCCGAACAATTTTGACCATTGATCTGGACCGATGTCGCTGAACACTGTGGCGCTTTGCGGATCGACAGAACCCAGGCGTAGCAGGCTCACCAGATACCTCACCGCTGCCCGTAACTTATCATCATCCCTGGCCTTACAGGCCTTCAGCCAAAGCTGTTCACCCACCTCCCGGCTGTGGAACAAGGTGGTGTCCATGACTCTGTATATCTGCAGTCCTGGCAGCAGGGTAAGACTCCGCAACCTGGACAGCAGCCTGGTGGTGTCCTCCACCGCACCATCGAGATTGTGGACCGCACCCCCGTTCGCCAGCAACCGCTCTTCAAGCTTCTCAGCAGCTTGGCGGCACAGATACCGTTCTCCGAAACAGAGATATACCTGGCATCTATCTCCCTGATCGATTTTATCCAGCAGTGCGCCAATTTCTTTTCGCTTATGCAGTCCCATCAGGTCAACTCCTGGTGTCCATCATCTTGTGGAGAATAGCCGGCAGGGAACCGGGCTGCAGGTAATCACTGCCGCGGCCTTCGGCGAAAATAGGGTCAAGTTGGGTTGAGACTTCGTCCCAGTCGAGACGATTAGGCGAGGTGGCGATGATTTCAAATAGCCTCTGATTATAAGGATCATTGACCACAGCCTTGCCGGTTCCGACCGTGGCAAAAATATCGATGGTGTTGTCGAACAATCTATTGAGCTCGGAATAAATTCTGATACCGCCGCACGAGCCGATGCTCAGAAAACGATTGATATCGGGGATGTTCTTGCGATCGATCTCCCCTGATTCGAGCAACTCTCTCATCGGATCCAGAAGCTGTTCCTCCCGCCAGTAACTGTGACCCCGCTGGGCAAACATCTCCATACCACTGATTAGAAACTTCTTCAGGAGCCGGCGCTGGGTGTCCCTTTTGTGGTAGACGGTCACCGCGTGAGTCAGCTCGATACCATTTACCGTTTTATAATATTCCACGATCAGCGGTCCACTGAGCGACAACCGATACAGCGATGCGGTCTTGCCCTGGGCCATCAATCGACTGGCCTCGGAGAGCATCGGGCTGGAGTTGTCGAGCAGGTTGATGGTCTCCGGCAGTCTGGGGCGGTAGCCGTTGTTAATGAGATTTCTGGAATTGGACAGGTAGGAGATGCGGCCATCGTCGTCATCCTGGAAAATGGACAGGCTGCTGAGTCTGCCGTCGGCTTTCCAGCGGGTAAAATCTGTGGCGGTATAAGAGCTGAGATCGATGGAACCGTAGCGGTCGATAAGATCACTGATTAATTTCCGGTCCGTTGCGGCCAAAAGCTGGGTGTTCTTTTCGTAATAGAACTGGAGGATAACCCTTAGCTGGAGTGAAAAAGTAGAGTTCGGATCACCGATTGTGGCGATCATTTTGTTCAGCAGATAGGTTCTAGCGTCGGGTTGGAGTTTGTCCAGCAGGTCGGCGAAGGTCGCCGAAAAAAGGATCAGGCTCTGTTCGTTCTTAAAGGCCGACTGGGCCATGAGATCGAGAACGGCTCGCTGTTCCCCGCTGTCTTGTGGGAAAAAAGCAGTCAGTTTGCCTTTCTGGGCGCAGCTGACAATAAAGTCGGAGACATGGTTATTGGCCGGATCGGTCTGTTTGAGAAAGAGCAGTAAATTGCCATTAAACGCCTGCCCCAGGCGGGACAGCAGCACAGGCACCAGAACATCACGGAAGGAAGAATCGTATAGTTCACTACCCCTGGACAAGAGGATGTAGATGTTTGCGGTGGTGAGATCTCTGGCCGTCTGTTTTCGGGCATAGGCCGTCGCCTGCTTAAGCAGGTCGATAGCCTGATAGATCTTGTTCTGGTCCAGTGCTTCATCGAGCTTCTGACGATAGCTGTTTCTGGCCTTGGGGTGAAGTGTGGCGAAGTGCTTAATTACCATCTGTTGCCCCCCTGAAACCAGGGTGCCGGCACTTATCTCACCGCCGAAATTATTGGTGACCGCGTGCAGATCATTGATGATGCGGATATGGGCATCGGCGGCCGACTCATATGAGGCGAGCAGGAACGAACGCTGGTCTGGAGACAGGGTATAGAACTTCTGGTCCTCCAGGGTTTTAGGCAGGCTGAAATAGCTCTGCAGCCAGAACAGTGCCTGGTCGGGCGTAGTGGTTTCCAAGCTGAACAACCCTCTGGAGTTGATCGAGTCGGGGTGGGACAGGGAAGTTATCTGCGGCAGGATCTTCATGATCGTCTGGCTGTCCATGTCTTTAATCAGAAAACTTTGTTCGGCGCTCAACCGCTGTTGGGCAGTCATGAT
This sequence comes from Desulfofustis sp., assembly GCA_013042475.1. Lineage (GTDB taxonomy): Bacteria > Desulfobacterota > Desulfobulbia > Desulfobulbales > Desulfocapsaceae > JABDQA01. The sequence goes on along the minus strand of JABDQA010000183.1, from coordinate 41,743 downwards.
ACCGAGCAGTCGCAACCCTTTAACTACCGCCTCTCTGTCGACTCCCTCGACGCCAAACAATGCTTTGGCCGCCCAGCGACCTTGGCCATCCAGCGCTTTGACCTGCCTGACTAGATCGATCAGCATATCAGCGTTGATCTCTTCAATTCCGCCAATGGCCGCAACCGTCTGCATGGTGGTGAAATCAAGCTCAGCGGTCAGCTCGAGAAGCCGCCAGCTTTTTACCACCGTAGCCCCGTCAAGCGCAGCGAAGGTTTCAAAAAACAGGACCTGCTCAAAACTGAGTGGGGCAAAGACAAGCTTTTCGAGACTCTCGATGGCCTCGTGGGCGTAGATCTCATCAAGGGAGCAGAAGGCCCTCAAGGCTCTCATCCTGGTGTAGGACAGGGCAGCAATAATTTCCTTGTAATAGTTGTAGCGATTGTCATCCATACAGTCGACCTGGCGGAATGCAGCAAGAGTGGTTTGTGCCGGACTGTCCAGGGCGCTGGACCCCTTAACGGGTGAATGAATTAACAGTGTAAGGAGAATTGAAAGACTGCAGAAAAGGCGTTTCACGCTGATTTGTAATCCGTGCTTGATTATTTCGCGAACAGGCTCACCACGGGGATGACTTCGGGTTGATGGCTATCGTAGCCATCATTGGAGGATAATTCAACCGGGAAGATGGAAGAGAGGGACCGGCACGCTGTCTCCAGCGGAACCTGGCAACCCTCTCCCCTTTGATGCAGACTCAGCGCATGCTGTCGTTAAAGGCTTGAAGTACCTCGTCACCAGGACACAATTCCTTTTCGGTAAGCTGGTTGAGTGGCGTATCCGTGGTCTGGTTTATATCGTGGAAGTCTTCACTGTCCGGCTTCAGATAGAGAATACCGGTGAGAATCTGGTCCCGAGCCTTGGCTTCTTCGAGCGAGTTGATGGCATCTTTCTTATTGGTGATGATTTCCTTATCTTCCCGCTTATGCAGGGTGATCACGGATCCGTCATGCAAAGATACCGGGATGGTTGAGCCGTGATCGTATTCGGTAAGGATTTCTTGCTGCAGAGGGATGAAGTCGAAGGTCGCCGTGGCTTCCATGTGGTCTCTGACCCACGAGTAGCTTTTGGTTGAGGTTGGGGCGTTATTAAAGGTCACACAGGGCGAAATAACATCCACAAAGGCCATTCCTTTATGACTGATGGCTGCCTTGAGCATGGGCAGCAACTGTTTCTTGTCACCCGAAAAACCACGGGCGACAAAATCGGCGCCGAGTAGAATGGCGAGTTCACAGAGGTCGATCGATTCAAAGGACACGGGCGCCCCTTTCCTGCTCTTCGAACCCTTGTCGGCGGTGGCCGAGTCCTGGCCTTTGGTAAGACCGTAACAACCGTTGTTCATGACAATATAGATCATGTTCAGATTGCGCCTTACCACATGGGCAAATTGACCCATACCAATGGAGGCAGTGTCACCGTCACCGGAGACGCCGAGATAGATCAGGTCCTTGTTGGCCATGTTGGCACCGGTGGCTACAGACGGCATGCGGCCGTGCACCGAGTTGAAGCCGTGCGATCGCCCCAGGAAATAAGCAGGGGTTTTAGATGAGCAGCCGATCCCAGACAGTTTAGCCACCTTGTGTGGTTCAATCGACATTTCGAAGAAGGCGGTGATGATGGAACTGACAATGGAATCATGACCGCAGCCGGCACACAGGGTCGATATCGCGCCTTCATAAGCTTTCCGAGTGTACCCGAGTTTATTTTTCTGGGCTTCAGGGTGTCGGAATTTGGGTCTTTCGTAGCTCATGAAGTCTCCTCCTGGGCAATCGGGGCCGGGCTGATAAATGATTTTTCCCTGGACAGCAGTGTCGTGTGTACCTGGTTGGTGATAATCCGGGCAGTGATCGGCAGTCCGTTAAAATTGGTTACCGGCATCATTTTACCAGGCGCCACTAGGCATTCTCCGGCGAGCAGGATCTGCATTTGGCAATCGCGATTCTGTTCGATGGCGAACACCAGTTCATGTTCGGAGATGAAATCAAAGACCTCTGCCTGAAACGGGAAAGCTTTGATTCTCATGGAGTTAACGGCTATGCCGCTCTCCTCCAGCCGGTCCAGGGCCTCAATTGCCGAAGCGGTGGTTGAGCCGAAGAAAAAGGCCCCGAGTTTTTTCTGCTTGTCCCGGATCACGACTTCCGGCAGGGGGACCAATCGTCGGGCTGTTTCCCATTTGTTCAGCAGCCTGTTCATGCCCCGCTCATAAGCAGCACTGCCCTCGGTATAAGCGGCATACTCGTTGTGCGAGGTACCCCTGGTGGTGTAGGCGCCTTTATCAGGGTGGGCGCCGGGTAGGGTCCGGTAGCAGATGCCGTCCTTGTCGATGTCCAGGTAACGACCCCATTTTCTCTCCAGCTGATCGAGCTCCTTACCGCTGAGCACCTTGCCTCGATCATAGCGCCGTTGGTCATCCCAGGAAAACGGGGCACACAGGTGATCATTCATGCCGAGATCGAGATCGCTCATGACGATGACCGGTGTCTGCAGTCGATCTGCCAGATCAAAGGCGTCGGCGGTCATATCAAAACACTCGCGGGGATCGCTCGGGAAAAGTAGTACATTCCTGGTGTCACCGTGGGAGGCATAAGCACAGGCCAGCAGGTCGGACTGTTGAGTCCTGGTTGGCATACCGGTGCTCGGGCCGCTGCGTTGCACGTTTATCAGCACAACCGGGATTTCAGTGAAATAGGCCAGACCGAGAAATTCGCTCATCAGGGAAATGCCAGGTCCCGAGGTAGCGGTGAAAGAACGGGCTCCGTTCCACCCTGCGCCTATGGCAATACCAATGGCGGCCAGTTCGTCTTCGGCTTGGATGGCAGCATATCTTCTCTTCCCGGTATCAGGGTCCAGGCGGTAGCGGCCGGCAAATCGTTCGAATGCCTCGACTACCGAAGTGGAAGGGGTTATGGGATACCAGCCGACCACGGTGGCGCCTGCATAGAGGGCTCCCATTGCCGCTCCGCTATTACCGTCAATAAGGATCTGATCACCCACGGCGTCCGACGCCTGTATCGACAGGCCACACGATTCGGTATGATGTTCTTTTGCATAGTGATAGCCGATTTCCAGAGCCTTGATGTTGGGCTCAGCGAGCTTTGGTTTTTTGGCGAATTGCTTGGTTATCGAATCGCTTACCGGCTCGAGACCAATATCCAGCAGATAGGCGAGGGCGCCGATGTAAATGATATTTTTCATCAGCTGGCGCATCCGGTTATCGCTGAATTCGTCGTTGCAGAGCTGGGTGATTGGTATACCGATGACGGTGATGTCGTCACGGCTGAACCCGGCGGGCAAATCCTTGGTAGAATCGTAGAGAAAATACCCGCCGGGCTGCACCATGTCGAAGTCGTCACGCAGGGTTTGGCCGTTGACGGCAATAATGAAATCGGCTCCGCCCCTCCTGCCCAGATATCCTTTGTCGTTAATCCGAACCTCGTACCAGGTGGGTAGCCCCTGGATGTTGGAAGGGAAGACATTTTTGGGGCTGACCGGCACACCGAGCCGGTAGACTACCTTGGCAAAGAGGCTGTTGGCACTCGCCGACCCTGAACCGTTAACATTGGCAAAGCGTACAACAAAATCGTTTACTCGTTCGATTCTTTTCATGAATCACCGGCTATTGGAGATTTGTATGAATATTTGATCATATCCCAGGCTGCGGTGGGGCACCGTTCCGCACACATACCGCAATGCAGGCAGACGTTTTCATCCTTCACCATGACCCTTCCTGTCGGCAGAATTTCCGATACATAGAGGTCCTCATCAAGGTTGCGGGCAGGTACGATGAGCTTTTCGCGCAAAGCTTCCTCTTCATCGTTTTCTATAAAATTAATGCAGCTGGTCGGACAGACATCGACACAAGCGTCACACTCAATACAGAGGCCGTAGTCAAAGACTGTCTGAACATCGCAGTTGAGGCAGCGTTTGGCCTCGGTTTTACCGGTATAGACAGGGAAGCCGAGTTCGACCTCGACCAGACGGTCACGCAGGGTTTTGGCTTTTTCCACCGTGGGTACGATCTGGCGTTCGTCTTCGGTTATCTGGCTGTCGTAGATCCAGTCATGAAAACCCAGTTTCTGGCCGGCCAGGGTCACTTTCGGCTCAGGGCGGTCATGGGTGTCTTTGCTTTGACACAACAGGTCGATGGAAATTGCCGCGTTATGGCCGTGGGCGACTGCGATAATGATATTGCCCGGGCCGAAAGCGGAATCTCCGCCAAAGAAAATATTGGGAATCGAGGACTGCAGGGTAACTGGATCCAATACCGGCAGCCCCCAGTCGTTAAATTCTATCCCCGAGCTTTCATCGATGAAAGGAAACGCGTTTTGCTGACCAATGGCCAGCAGTACCTCGTCGCATTCTAACATTACGGGATCTTCGCCGGTTGGTACCAGGCTGCGCTTACCGCTCTGGTCATATTCGGGTTTGACCTTCTGAAAACGCATACCGATCAACGTGCCGTTTTCAACCACAAACTCAAGCGGTACATGGTTATCAATGATCGGGATATCTTCTTTGACGGCATCCTCGATTTCCCACTCCGAGGCCTTCATCTCGGCCATCGGACTGCGGACAATTACCTTGACGTCCTCTCCCCCGAGACGTCGGGCCGTACGACAGCAGTCCATGGCGGTATTGCCGCCACCGAGTACCAAAACACGTTTGCCGACTTTTTCGACATGCTGGAAGACTACCGCCGCCAGCCATTCAATGCCGACATGGATCTTTTTGTCTCCTTCTTTTCTGCCCGGCAGGCCAGGAAGATCGCGTCCGCGGGGAGCACCTGTACCGACAAAGATGGCGTCGTATCCTTTATCCATTATGTCCCTGATGTCAGAGACGTAAGTGTTAAAGTGAGTGGTGATGCCGCCCATGTCCAGAATATAGTTGAGCTCGGTATTGAGTACTTCCTCAGGCAGACGGAAAGACGGGATCTGGCTGCGTATGAAACCACCCGCCACGGGCTGGTCGTCGAACAGGTCCAGCTCGTAGCCGAGGGCTGCGAGGTCACGGGCCACTGTCAGAGAAGCCGGTCCTGCCCCGATCAATGCCACCCGTTTGCCGTTTTTTTTCTTAGGTGCGCGGAACAATAGTGGCTGCACTTCATCGCGGTTGTCGGAGGCAACCCTTTTGAGTCTACAGATGGCTACCGGCTCGTTTTCGACTCTGACCCGGCGACAGGCGGGCTCGCAGGGCCGGTCGCAGACCCGTCCGAGAATTCCGGGAAAAACATTGGAAACCCAATTAATCATGTAAGCTTGGGTGTAATTTTCGTGGAGAATCAGCCTGATGTATTCGGGAACGTTGGTGTGGGCCGGACAGGCGTACTGACAATCAACCACCTTGTGAAAATACTCGGGATTTGTGATGTCGGTCGGTTTCACGGATGCACTCGATAGGGTTGAATGGTTGTCGATTAGCTAAATCATATTATTTTAGTGAAAATAGATTCTGATGCAAGTTCAATAGTAGTTTCCCATATTTAGAGTATGATACTGATAACCATTATCAACAAGAATATGGTAACTCCTGTATGGGGAAAAGCAAGATTTTTAAACAATGGGAAGAAAAAGGAAAACGATAAGTTTCATAAACTTATATTGAGCTCAGATGACAGGTGGCGGAGATCGGCACGGTGATCTCCGCCGCGTCTCGAATCAATCTGGAACAACTCTGACGGCCCCCGCATCGGCAGACGATGCCAATAGAGCGTAAGCCTTCAGGGCGGTTGAAATCTGACGGGACCGTTCCGGTGGTGTAAAAGCCTGCGCCCCTCGCTGCTCTTCTCCGGTCCTCCTTGCCTGCAGTTCATCATCACTGATTGCCACGTTGATGGTGCGGCCGGGAATGTCTATTTCGATGGCATCTCCGTCCCGCACCAGCCCAATTGCTCCACCTGCGGCAGCTTCGGGGCTCACATGCCCAATCGACAGGCCGGAGGTACCTCCGGAAAATCTGCCGTCGGTAACCAGGGCGCACTGCTTGCCCAGGTGCATCGACTTCAGATAGGAGGTGGGGTAGAGCATTTCCTGCATGCCAGGGCCGCCGCGCGGTCCTTCGTAGCGAATAACAACTACGTCGCCAGCTTTGATGGTTCCGTCAAGAATCGCCTCGCAGGCGTCTTCCTGGGAGTCGCAGACACGAGCCTTGCCGGAAAAGACAAGGACGGATTCATCGACTCCCGCGGTTTTCACGATGCAGCCCTTCTCGGCTATATTGCCAGAAAGTACAGCCAGTCCACCGTCTTTTGAGTAGGCGTGTTCGACAGAACGAATACAACCCTGCCGCCGATCGACATCGGCCTCCTGGTAGCGAATGCTCTGCGATCCCATGACCAGGTTGCGGCCAATGTTTCCCGGGGCGCTCAGATAGAGATCCCGGGCCTCGGGAGAGGCTGTATCCGAGGTTATGTCGTGACTTACAAGTATCGCTTCCAGGGTCGGGCTGTCAACCCGACTGACTGAAGTATCGATGAGTCCTGCCCGAGACAGCTCAGCCATGATGCCCATGATGCCGCCGGCCCTGTTCACGTCTTCCACGTGGTAAGATGAAGAAGGAGCAACCTTACAGAGGTTGGGGATCTTTCTGGACAGGTCGTCGATGTCGCTCATGGTGAAATCGACCTTTGCCTCGTGGGCAATGGCCAGCAGGTGGAGTACCGTGTTTGTCGAGCCGCCCATGGCGATATCGAGTGACATGGCATTCATGAATGCGGCCTTGGAGCCAATGGATCGAGGCAACACTGTGCTGTCTTCGTTGCGGTAATAGTCCTCGGCCATTGCAACGATTCTCGCGGCTGCTTTTTCGAACAGTTCAATCCGCTTGGTATGGGTGGCCACCACCGTGCCATTGCCGGGCAGCGCCAAGCCAAGCGCCTCATTGAGGCAATTCATCGAATTGGCGGTGAACATACCGGAGCAGGATCCGCAGGTAGGGCAGGCACAACGTTCAATGCGCTCGATATCGCTGTCGGGAATGTCCTGGTCGGCAGCCATGACCATGGCATCGATCAGATCGTACTTGTCATCACCGTCGACCCCGGCCTCCATCGGTCCGCCCGAGACGAAGATGGTCGGAATGTTGAGCCGCATGGCGGCCATCAGCATCCCCGGCGTGATTTTATCGCAGTTGGATATGCAGATCATCGCGTCGACGGTGTGGGCGTTGCACATGTACTCGACGCTGTCGGCGATCAAATCCCTCGAAGGTAAGGAGTAGAGCATGCCGTCATGGCCCATGGCAATGCCGTCATCGATGGCAATGGTATTGAATTCGGCAGCGAAACAGCCTTTTTCAGCAATGATTTTCTTAAGATGCTGGCCAATTTCATGGAGGTGCATATGGCCCGGCACGAATTGGGTAAAAGAGTTGACGATGCCAATGACCGGTCTGGTCATGTGCTCCTCTCGCATTCCGTTTGCCCGCCAGAGACTGCGGGCTCCAGCCATTCTCCTGCCCTGGGTTGTGGTGGCACTTCGAAGGGGGATAGCCATGAGGGTTCCTCGCTCAAAGAAAATCCGCCCACGACTTGCGTCAGAATGAGCGGAAAATATTAGAAAAAACTGTACTTTTTCAGAATTCTATTACACTATACTATGAAACAGGAGAGTATTGTACAATTTTTCAGGAGGTCGGTATGAAAAAGACGGAGATTGATTATTGGATCACCGCGATGCTGGATTCCCACCCCAATGTTTCCGACTTGAATATTACAGTTGGCAAGACTCTGCAGGTGGAATCGGCGGGTGTACTGAAATCGGTCGAGGTGGAGCCTCCGATCAAGGAGTTGACGCCGTTTCAATCTGAAACTTTCGCCCTCAACTTGATTGGCAACAACAAGCGACTGCTCACCGATCTGGTCACCAACGGCTCCTGCGACCTATCTTATGCGTTCAGTGAAGATGCCCGCTTCAGGGTCAATATATTTACCACCAAAGGCTACATCACCACAGTGATGCGTAAGCTGGAGACCAAGGTTCCCTCGATTGAAAGCATGAATTTCCCCCCTGCGTTTGTAAAAATGGCGGCCGAACTTAACGGCATAGTCATCTTCACCGGCGCCACCGGCACTGGTAAAACGACCTCGCTGGCGGCCCTGCTGAATCGTATAAACGAGGAACGCGCAGTACATGTGGTCACGCTGGAAGACCCCATTGAATACATGCACTCCCATAACCAGGCCACCTTTAACCAGCGCGAGCTGGGGCATGATTTCTCGAGCTATGCGATGGGTATGAGGGCAGCGCTGAGGCAGGCGCCCAAAGTCATTCTCGTAGGTGAGATGCGCGATAAGGAAACTATGGAGATCGGTCTGACTGCCGCCGAAACGGGTCATCTGGTGCTTTCGACCCTGCATACCATCGATGCCGGTCAGGCCATTAACCGTTGCCTGGGTATGTTCGAGCAGGAAGAGCAGCCCCAGATCCGCCACCGGCTGTCGGATACCATCCGCTGGGTTGTCAGCCAGCGATTGCTGCCCAGAGTCGGCGGAGGTCGGATCGCTGCCATGGAGATCCTCTGTACCAGCCTTCGAGTGAAGGACCTGATTCTCAATGGCGAAACCGAAGACAAGACCTTTTACGAGGTCATCAAAGCGGGTTCTGCGCTGGAGATGAGGACCTTTGACCAACACATTCTTGAATTGTTCAGCCATGGTTTGATAACCGAAGATTCAGCGGTGAGATACTGTTCGTATCGCAACGAGATCTATCGTGGTATCGATCAGATCAAGGCCGCCCGGGGAGAGGCCACCTCGTCTCTCAAAGATCTGGCCATGGAAGAAGAGGAAGATGAGTCGTTCGGCTACTAGTAACCATTTGTTTTCACCGGGGTAAAAAGAGGCGTCTTAGCCCAACAGAACAGCAGAAGAGAGACGGTTATGAAGATCACATGTAGCGCTTGCGGTAAAGCCCATAAATCAAATACCAAACTAGAAAAAAGCCTGGAGCAACTTAAACCTGGTCAGAAAATTCGTCTTAAGTGCAGTCAGTGCGGGGAGGCCATACCTCTGGGCAGAGAGGATTTGTACGCAGGTGATTCTGTGGCGGTAAAGCCTCCGGCACCGCCTGATATCGGCTGGCTCAAAGAAGGAGTCTTCGATGACGAAGAGGTTGTCTCCGATATCCCCCAGGCTCTGATCCTGTCCCGCCCCGGGGAGGCTACTGAGAAAATGAGCAGCGCTTTGGTTGGCATGGGTTACAGAGCAGAGACTGCAGAGCGGACAGAAGATGTACTCACCCAGATGCAGTTCATCAATTACACCTGCGTGGTGCTCAATACCGAATGCGTACAGGGCAATTTCCAGGACGATCCGCTGCATCGGTTGCTCTGTAATATGGAGATGTCACGCCGGCGCTATATCATCTACGTGCTTGTGGGACCGGAGTTCCAGACCTTGTATAATATCGAGGCTCTGGCCAATTCCGCCAACCTGGTAGTTAATTCCAGTGACATAGGCCATTTCGGAGTTATACTAAGAAAGGCGATCCCAGATTATGAACAGCTCTTTGGTCCCTTTATGGATGAGATGAGAATTCAAGGAAAACAATAACCTTTAAATCCAAATAGCGGCTGCCTGCAAGCCCATAACGCGGACAGCCGCTGGTTCAAATTCCCTCCTTACCAGCTTACCTGATCTCTTCCATGAAGCGTTTTTCACTCATTGCCTTCGTCGTTTTTCTGCTACTTCCCATTGGTGTGCTTCTGCTGTCCGGTCCGTCGCAAGAAGCTGACCAGGATAACCCGCCCGCTGAACCTGCAGCCGCAGCGCCGCTGTTCAGAACGGTGTCAGCCCCAGAAGCTGCTGAATTGATGAAAACCAGAAAAAACCTGCAGGTAATAGATGTCAGGACGCCGCAGGAGCGTAATGAACTCCGCATCGCCGATTCCAGGCTGGTACCGGTGGGAGATGTTATCCGAGGCGTCTTCGATGGCGCTCCCGACCAACCGCTGATGCTCGTCTGCGCCGTCGGCGGGCGCAGCTTTGTGGCCGGAAAGGTAATGATCGCTCGGGGGTATCAGGAGATATACAACTTGGGCGGAGGCATCGAGTCATGGCGGCAGGCAGGCCTTCCACTGGAAACCGGGCCGGAGAATCCTCAACCATAGTCCTGACAGAATAACCAAACGGATTCGTAAGACTTATTTAAGGTTATAGATGAGGTGATATATCCCCCATTTGATATTTCACCTCTTAACCTTAATTTGGGAGAGAAATTTTTTCATCGCTTAACCCCTCTTCCCCCTATCAGGAGATTTAATAAAACGTTGTCTCTCCATCATTTTGATGGTATAAAGTTCAATTCCCCTGTTGGGATTGCCATCTGTAATCTGTACTTTGGATCGCAGACAATACGCTTTTGCAGCGTCTGTTTTGTAGAACAGACTGAGATTAAAATAAAACCCTGCGGGATGTTCCCGCACCACGAGTAAACCAATGAGTGAAGAAACCAACCAATCAAACCAAACAGAGAACAATGAAGAGCTCAGCTTTGCCGAGCTTTTCGAGATGGAAGAAAACAACAAGGTCGTCGAAGTCGGTAATGTCGCTTATGGCACCATAATCGGTGAAGATGACGACTGTTACCTTGTCGATGTCGGGGACAAGGCCGAGAGCTATATCCCCAAATCCGAATTTCGCCTGGAAGACGCAGAGGAGATTAAGGTCGGCGATTCCATAGAGGTATTCGTAGAACGGCGCAAGGACGAGGGCGGTTTGCTTTTGTCTCGGGAAAAGGCGATTGCCATAAAGGTCTGGGAGGACATTGCCAGAATTCAGGAAGCTGACGGCACCATTCAGGGCAACATCGAAAGCCGGGTCAAGGGCGGCATGTCCGTTGACATCGGTGTACCAGCCTTCCTGCCCTATTCCCAGATCGACCTGCGGCCGGTCAAGGATCTGGACGGTCTGATTGGTCAATCTTATGAATTCAAGATCCTTAAATTCAACCGCAAGCGTAACAATGTGGTTATTTCCCGCCGGGCAATTCTCGAGGAAGAACGCAATAAACTGCGTGAAGAGATGCGCTCGCGTCTGGAAGAGGGCCAGATCATTAGCGGTTCCATTACCAACATCACCGATTACGGTCTGTTCATTGATATGGGCGGTATGGACGGCCTCTGTCACATCACCGACCTGAGCTGGGGACGGGTTTCCCATCCCGCCAAACTCTACAAGGTGGGACAGGAAGTCGAAGTCAAGGTTCTCAAGTATGACCGTGACAACGATCGGGTCAGCCTGGGTATAAAACAGCTGCGCGACGATCCCTGGGCAACCGTTTCCGACCGTTACCCGCTGGGCGAGAAGGCGGTGGGCAAAGTCGTTTCGATCACCGACTACGGGGTTTTCGTCGAGCTTGAAGAAGGAGTCGAAGGGCTTATCCACGTTTCCGAGATGACCTGGTCGAAAAAGCCCCGACATCCGTCCAAAATCGTGGCGGTGGGTGATAGCATCGAAATCATGGTGCTCAACATCGAACCCGAAACCAAGCGCATTTCCCTGGGAATGAAACAGCTTCAGCCCAACCCCTGGGATATGGTCATCGAAAGTTATCCGGTTGGGGCAATTATCGAAGGCAAGATTAAGAATATCACCGATTTCGGCGTGTTCATCGGTATCGAGGAAGGCATCGATGGACTCATTCACGTCTCCGATCTGTCCTGGACCGAACGTATCAAACATCCGGCCGAGAAGTATGCCAAGGGAGATACCATTCAGGCGGTCGTCCTGAAAATCGACAAAGACAACGAACGCTTCTCCCTGGGCGTCAAGCAGCTTACCCCGGATCCCTGGCAGACTGCCTATAACAATTATCCCTCAGGCACCGTGGTTGAGGGTGAGATCACCAATGTCACCGATTTCGGCGTTTTTGTAAAACTCGAAGAGGGCATCGAAGGGTTGGTCCACGTTTCGGAAATTCCCAAGGACAAGGTCAAGAGCCCGGCAGAGCATTACAATGTCGGTGACACCCTCAAAGCTATCGTCATCAATGTCTCTGCTAAGGACAGGAAAATCGGACTGTCGGTGAAGACGCTTGAAGATGAGGGTGAAGCCGAGGCGGTCGAGAAGATCAAGAAAGCAGAAGCGGAAATTGCCGAAGCTGCTCCGGCAACCTTTGGTGATCTGCTCAAGGCAGCCGCCTCCGAAGGGGGCCCTAAAACCGAAGAGTAGGACACCCGCCCTAGGGTGATAAAAGGTTGTTTCGCTGAACGCGAAGCAACCTTTTTTTATATCTCACTTTAATTGGTCTGGAAATTCGATGAGCATGTTGAAAAAAGAACTGGTTGATAAAATCAGCGACAATCTGGCCCTGCACAAACAGGATGTCAATGTCGCTGTTGATATAATTCTTGACTCGATGGCTGAAGCACTTGCTGAAGGCAGAAGGGTGGAGTTACGAGGATTTGGCAGTTTTTCGACGAGAAACCGCAAAGCCCGTCAGACAAAAAATCCCCGAACAGGCGTGATGATGGACATAGGCGAGCGCAAGACCATCCACTTCACCATGAGCAAATCACTAAAAGAGGCGCTCATTAATGGAAAGGGCTGACATCGCCTTTTCCTTCCCTGAGTATTTCCGGTTTGTCTCCGGTTAGATCGATGAGAGAGGAGGGGTCCGGGTAGACCGGTCCCCCGTCGATAATTATATCGACATGATTATTGAGCAGCATGTCGATCTCGAAAGCCTGGGTGGGTGGTGCCGTATCGTCATCAACGGGGATACTGGTGTTGATGATAGGTGAGCCGAGCTCCTCGAGCAAGGTCCGGCAGATAACATGTTCCGGAACCCTGATACCGACCGTCTTCTGCTTGGTCGTCATCACCTTGGGGACCAGTTTGGTTCCCGGCAGGACAAAGGTGTAGGGACCGGGTAGGTTCTTTTTCAGCAGCCGATAGGCCGTGTTTGAAACATGGGCGTATTGACTGATGTTCTTCAAGTCATAACACATGAATGAAAACGGCTTATGGGGCGGTCGTTTCTTCAGTCTGACAATCCTCTTTATCGCTTTCGGGCTGAATATGTCACAGCCAATGCCATAACCGGTATCGGTTGGGTAACAGATTACAGCTCCATGGTTGATCTGCTCGACCACCCTGCGAATAAGTCTGAGCTGGGGGTTGTAGGGATTAATCTCAACTATCATGAGCAATTGTCAGCGATTGACTGTCCGCTGAGGATTATCGAGTGAAACGAGAAATAAGGGTGGAATCTAAAACGCTGGAATTTTTTCCTCTACCCATTTAAACTAAGGCAGCGGTTCTCGGTATCTTTCAATAATATCTAATTTTTTCAGTGGCTTGCGGCATATTTTTCGGTAAAAGGAGTTACCTATGTTACCAGATAAGATCGAAATGGCACTAACTTTTGATGACCTGCTGCTTAAACCGTCGGCATCAAAGGTGCTGCCCAATGAGGTTTCTCTTGCAACCCGTCTGACTGACACGATCGATTTGAATACCCCGCTGGTGAGTGCGGCCATGGATACGGTAACCGAATCAGCGGCGGCAATAACTATGGCCAGAGTCGGCGGAATCGGCATCATCCATAAAAACATGGGCCTCGACAAGCAGGTGCTCGAGGTCGAACGGGTGAAGAAATCTGAATCGGGAATGATCATCGATCCCATCGTCGTCAGACAGGATCAGTCGGTTGCTGAGGTCCAGCAGATTATGGCCCACTACAAAATTTCCGGACTGCCGGTACTCGACAGCGATAAACTGGTGGGGATTGTCACCAACCGTGATCTGCGCTTCGTATCTGATAGCGATTTGAGGGTGGCAGACGTGATGACCAGCAAGAATCTGGTGACTGCCAAAGTCGGCATAGACCTTGAACATTCTAAGGCCTTGCTCCACGAGCACCGAATCGAAAAGCTTCTGGTGGTCGATGACGACGGCAATCTCAAAGGGTTGATCACCATCAAAGATCTGGAAAAAATCAAAAAATATCCCCATGCCGCCAAGGATGAGTTCGGCCGGCTGCTCGTCGGAGCTGCTATCGGGGTGGGCGACACCGTTGAGGAACAGACTGAAAAACTTATAAGCGCAGGCGTCGATGTGGTGGTACTCGATTCTGCCCATGGCCATTCCACCGGGGTGATCAGATCCATAGAGGCAGTCCGCGGCACCTTTGCCGATCTGCAGATCATCGCCGGCAATATTGCCACGGCGGAAGCCGCCGAGGACCTGATCAAGGCCGGGGCCAATGCGATCAAAGTGGGTGTGGGGCCGGGGTCGATCTGCACGACCAGAATAGTTGCTGGGGTTGGTGTCCCCCAGATTACCGCCCTGCGCGATTGTGTCAAAGTGGCTAACAAGCATGATATCCCGGTGATCTCCGACGGCGGCATAAAACATTCGGGAGACCTGGCCAAGGCGATCGGCGTCGGAGCCTCGACTATCATGATCGGCAGTCTTTTTGCGGGGACCGACGAAACCCCGGGTGAAACCTTTCTCTACCAGGGGCGTACTTATAAAGGGTATCGCGGTATGGGCTCTTTGGGAGCCATGGCCGAGGGATCATCAGACCGCTATTTTCAGTCCGAAACCAATACGGCCTCGAAACTGGTGCCCGAGGGTATCGAAGGGAAAGTGCCCTATCGCGGTCCTCTGGCCAACGTGATATATCAGCTGCTCGGCGGACTACGCTCCGGTATGGGGTATGTGGGGGCGGCCACCATCGAAGAGTTGCAGCAAAAGGCTCAGTTTGTGCGCATCTCGGCGGCAGGTCTCAGAGAGTCCCATGTACATGATGTCATCATCACCAAAGAGGCGCCCAACTATCGGATGGCCTGACCACGCGAATCGGCCAGCAATCCTACAATCGCTCACTCAAGATCAGAGGGACTATGAAAATCGGCGAGATGATCCTCATTCTTGATTTTGGTTCCCAGACCACCCAGCTCATCGCCCGGCGCATCAGGGAGCAGAAAGTCTATTGCGAGATTCATCCCTATTCGACCCCGCTCGATAAGATCAAGGAGATGAAGCCGGCCGGCATCGTGCTTTCCGGTGGGCCCTGTTCAGTATATGACGAGGGGGCTCCTCATTCGGATTCGGCAATTCTCGATCTATCGATTCCTGTTTTAGGGATCTGCTACGGTGCCCAACTCATGATTCTGCAGAGTGGTGGGCAGGTCGAAAAAGCTGAAAAACGCGAGTTTGGCAAGGCGGAGCTGAAGATACTCACTACCGACGGGCTGTTTGCCGGTCTGGAAATAGGTGAAACCCATCATCAGGTGTGGATGAGCCACGGCGACCGGGTGGAAGTTGTGCCCGAAGGATTCGATGCCAGTGCGGTAAGTGCTCACTCTCCATTCGCCGCTTTGCGTCATCAGCAAAAACCTCTGACAGCAGTTCAGTTTCACCCGGAAGTAGCCCATACCCTGATCGGTGTTGATGTGCTGCGCAATTTCATTTTTGGCTTCTGCGGTTGTAAACCCGATTGGACCATGCACTCGTTTATCGAGACCCAGGTCGTCCAGATCCGTGAACAGGTTGGGGACAGGCTGGTGATCTGTGCTCTTTCCGGGGGGGTTGATTCATCGGTGACGGCGGCGATCGTGCATCGGGCTATCGGGGATCAGCTTACCTGCATTTACGTCAACAATGGCCTGATGAGAACCGGTGAATCTGAGGCAATACTACGATTTTTCAGGGAAAAGAGCAAACTGAAGGTGATAGATGTCGATGCCACCGACTTCTTCCTCTCGGAGTTGGACGAGGTCGTCGATCCCGAAATAAAAAGGAAAAGAATAGGCCTGGGCTTCATTAAAATATTTGAAGAAGAAGCTGCCAAGATCGGCAATGTCAGTTATCTGGCTCAGGGCACCCTCTATCCCGATGTGATCGAATCGGTAAGCTTTCGCGGAGAAGCGCCGATCAAATCTCACCACAATGTTGGCGGGCTCCCCGAGGTGATGAAACTCGATCTTATTGAGCCGCTGCGGGAATTGTTCAAAGACGAAGTCAGGGAACTCGGCCTCGAGCTCGGGCTGCCGGCCGAGGCCATCCATCGCCAGCCGTTTCCCGGCCCCGGATTGGGGATCAGAATCATGGGCGAGGTTACCCGCGAACGTCTCGACATAATTCGTAAGGCCGATGTGATTGTGCTTGACGAGATGAAGAAACATGGCTGGTATCGCAAAGTCTGGCAGTCATTCGCAGTACTGCTGCCAATTCAGACCGTCGGGGTGATGGGCGACGGACGCACCTATGAACATGTGATCGCCATTCGCTGCGTTGATTCCAGGGATGCGATGACCGCTGACTGGTCGAAAATTCCCTACGAGATTCTCAGTATAATCTCGATCAGAATTATCAACGAGGTACGCGGCGTCAACCGGGTGGTCTACGACATATCCTCCAAGCCACCGGCGACCATTGAGTGGGAGTAGAGATGCTTAAAAGTGGGATTTATGTGGATGCTGAAAATGTCAGGCTCTGCGGCGGCTATGGAATGCGCTATGACGTCCTGGTGGAACTCGCCAATGCCGGTAAATCAACGCTGCTCAGGGCGAATTCCTATCTGGCCGAGGACCGGACCAGAACCAGGGAAGACGATGAATACCGGCTGAAGCTCTACCACTATCACGATATCGTCAGGCAGTGCGGCTTCAAGGTAATAAAGAAATATGTCAAACGCTTCGTCGATGACGAAGGGGTGGTGACCACCAAGGCCAATGCCGACATGGACCTGGCCATAGACGCGCTGCAGCAGGCCAGAAATCTCGATCGCATCATTTTGCTCACCGGCGACTCCGATTTTATCCGTCTGGTAATCGCCTTGCAAAATATGGGCTGCCGGGTCGAGGTGATCGGTTTCAATAACGTCAGCCAGGACTTAAAAAAGGCTGCCGACAGCTACATCTCTGGCTTTCTGATTCCAGGTCTGCTGCCTCTGGCATCCGAGAGTTCCCAACGGCAGCGGGGCACACCTGCCAAATATAACCAGGACAGGGGCTTCGGGTTTATGCGCTACTATGTCCTGGAACAAGAGGGGCTGCAGACCGAAACCGTCTTTTTCCACTGCTCCAAATCCAATGTTGCCAGCGATGTGGTATTTCTCGATCCAGGTAATATATTTGAGTTTGATATCGTTCAGAACCCTGAAAACAACAACCGCACCGAAGCAATTGGCATCACTCAGATGGATACCTGAATGAGCCTGAAAATACTGCCCTCTATTTAAAAGGAGACTAACCAATATGGAAAATCTAATTGCAAGTGAAGTGCTCATGACATGGGGCCTAAGAATCGCGGCTGCGCTGGCGATACTGGTCATCGGTAACTGGCTGGCAAAAAAGTTTACATCCGTCTTTGTCAAGATGATGGAGCGTAACGATATTGATGTCACCCTGACCAAATTTTTGAAAAACATTGTGTATTACGCCCTGCTTACCGCGGTTGTCATCGCCGCAGCCCAAAAACTTGGTATCAATACCGGATCATTTTTAGCCGTGGTCGGTGCCGCCGGCCTGGCGATCGGTCTGGCTCTGAAGGATTCACTGGCCAATTTTTCGGCCGGTGTGATGCTGATTCTTTTCAGGCCCTTCAAAGTTGGTGATGCGGTGACGGTGGCGGGTGAAACCGGTGCGGTGGAAGAGATCACCATCTTCAATACGGTAATGAATACACCCGACAATCAGCGTAAGATCATCCCCAACGGACTCATTACAAGCGGAACAATCACCAATATCACCGCCAATGACACGAGGCGTATTGATATGGTGTTTGGCATCGGTTATGAAGACGATATCAAGAGTGCCGAACAGGTATTCACTGAGATGATAAAGGCTGAACCTCGCGTGTTGAGTGATCCTGCACCGACTATTGCGGTGGCCGAATTAGCCGATTCTTCGGTGAATTTCGTGGTCCGCCCCTGGGTCAGGACGGTTGACTATTGGAATGTGAAGTTTGAGCTTACCGAAAAAATCAAACTTGCCCTTGATGAGGCCGGAATCTCGATTCCGTTTCCACAGCAGGACGTGCACATGCATCAGGTGGTTCAGGATGGGGAGGCGGAGGCAGCCTGATAGTAAGTGATGGCTTGCCATTGATAAAATATCGGGGGCCGGCATGACGAGCCGGCCCTCTAACGTGTATCTCTCCACTGCCTACCCGGCCCTTCCATATGGTTGAAGAGCTTACAGGTCGTGCGGTATTGAGCCTCTCCCAACTGCTTTCGACCATCTACTCCTTTATCCCGGATCCTGATCGAGTTCACGCCATAGAGCCCCTAGGCGACGGCAACATCAATGCCACCTACCTGGTGACCTTCATGGATCGTTCGCCACTAGTGGTCCAGCGCCTCAATGAATCGGTCTTTCCTGATCCGATCGGTGTTGCCCGCAACGTTGCCCTGGTTACCTCCTACCTGAGCAAGCGTTGGTCCTTAGATTCCGGTCGATACCAGTTCTGCAGATTTCCCAGGACCTTTGAGTTCCAAGATGGAAGAAGCTGGTTTGAGGACCAGAGCGGTGGTATCTGGCGTTGCCTCAGTTATATTGACAATGGAGTCTCTTACCCTTGCGTCGTGAGTAACGACCAACCCGCCGAGGCGGGAAGGATGCTTGGCTGTTTCCATGCTCTCATGGAGAGTTTTGACAGTTCGGTGCTGGTTGATCCCCTGCCAGGTTTTCATAACCTCAAGAACTACAGGGGCTCTTACCTTGAAGCTCTTGATTGCAATCGCCGTTCGGAAAATGCCGAATTTCATTACTGCCTGGAAATGATCGAGGATCGCCTGGAAAGTCTTACCCTCGAAGAGCGAATCGAAGAAGACAAAATTCGTAGACGAGTGATTCATGGCGATCCCAAATGTGATAATTTTCTCTTCGATCGCGAAAGCGGTCAAGCACTTGCACTCATTGACCTTGACACGGTATCCCAGGGGCTCCTTGCCGTTGATATTGGGGACTGTCTGCGATCTTTCTGCAACCCTGCCGGAGAGAAAGCAGGCTCGGATATCGTCTTCGACATCCATATATGCAACCAGCTGCTGAAGGGATATTTAAAGTCGTTCGATTTGAGCCGCTCAGAAAGAAACCTCATCTATCATGGCGTGCGCCTGCTGACTTACGAATTGGGACTGAGGTTTTTCACCGATCACCTGAACGATGATCGCTATTTCAGAATAACCCGCGAAGGGGAAAACCTGCAGCGGGCTGGGATCCAGTTCAAGCTGCTGGAGAGTATTGAAAAGCAGCGCTCGGCAATAGAAAAATCCGCCGGGATCGTCTAAAGGTCAAACCGATTTATGCTTCACGGCCTTGAGGTAGCGGTTGATTGATTGTTCGAGTTCCGGGTAAGTGGTTGAAAATTCAAGGCCAAGCTGGATTCCGCGTTCGTCTTTCTTGAAGTTCTTGATAACCCCGACCAACTCCAGCTGCTCGTCTATCTCTGGCAGCGAACAACTCAGAGTTACCCACTGGGAAATATCGATTTCGGGCAGCTTGTCGTTTTCTTCCCGCGTCAGTTTGAGCAGTGCACCGCTGCTGCTTATGTCCTTGAAGACGCCATTGAATGGGGTACCATCCTGGGTTTTTAGGGTGCACGGGAATGAAGCAGCGGCCCTCTTCGTCCTGCGAATGTCGTGGAAATGGATAACTGAGGGATAATCGAGAAAAAGCAGTTGCCGTGGACTTTTGAGCACCCTCGACACTCTTGCTCTGAAGAGGAAGAGTTTCTCCATGTGGGTGAATTTCACAACTATCTCTTGTCCCTGTCTGACCTCGGTGTCGGTGACGATAAAATGTGAGGGAGTGGTAACAATCAGGAAGTGATCAGGAATCATCCCTACGAGCATCGATTCCAAGGTGCTTTCGATCGCATCGAATTCTACGATTAATACCTGCCCGATGTTCAAAGCCAGCCTCATTCCCGCCATTGAGGCCTGCTGCAGTTTCTGTTTCGTCCTGGCCAGCGACAGAGACTGAGGGTCCAGGTCTATGTGTTCGTCTTTACGACGAAATCCCTCCATAATCATGGTGATCAGAGGGGTGAAGATTTCACGACGCCGGGTGCGATTGTAATACTTGATATCGATAATTACCTCATCCCATGAGATCAGCCGGTAAAAGGCCTCTTCTCCACTGAGATCATCTACTTCCGCATTGATGACGTTGCCGTCTTCGACATAGACATAGCCCTCACCTGCGGCTGAAAAAATGTGCAGACTACAGGTCTGACCGTCATTTTCGTGCATCTGCAGCAGAGAATGCAGCGGTATTCCCTGAATGGTGCCGGCATTTGACGCCTCGGCCAAGTCATAAATCTTCTCGAGATGCAACTCGTCCTTGAGCGGTTTTTCAAAACAGCCGCAGGCGCCGACGGACTGAGCTGCTTCACTGTCCTGGTGCGGGGCATCCGAGACCCCTAAAATGGGAATATAAGGGAATTCAAGGGCCAGCATTTCCAATGTTTTGCAGCTCTCTTCATCGGGGAAACTGGTCGAGCAAAGGATCAGGTCTATTTGCCTCTCTCTTAAAGTCGTCCGGCTTTTATCTAAATCCCTGGCCGGCACGACCGTGAGATTTTCGGAGCCGAGGCGGCAGAAGTCCATTTGGGACTCGAGTTCCGTCACAACCGGTTCAGCGATAAGAATTGTTTTCATGGCATCTGAGAAGATCTGAAATTGGTTAAATAATCCCAGATCATTGTGAAATAATAATAAAAATTTCAGACATTCACCTTTTTCAGTATGCATGAAATGAGCAAGGAAATCAAAACATAATGACAAATTATCGATAACGCCTATTGTCTTGCTGTCCAGTCAATTCAACGACAAAAGGATACAATGTCCACATCACTATTTTCGACGTTGCGCAGGTCCAGTGAATGCCGAGCTCGCCGGGGTGAGCTGTCCACCGCGCACGGAATGGTCCAGACGCCGGTGTTCATGCCGGTGGGAACTCAGGCCACGGTCAAGGCAGTGACTGTCGAGAACCTGCGGGAACTCGGGGCCCAGATTATTCTCGGTAACACGTATCATTTATTTATCCGGCCAGGCCACGAAATGATAGAGCGGTTCGGCGGACTGCATGGTTTCATGAACTGGAATCGTCCCATACTGACTGATAGTGGGGGGTTTCAGATATTCAGTTTGAAGGAGTTGGCTACTATAACCGAAGCCGGGGCCACTTTCAGGTCCCACCTGGATGGCTCAAAAAAGTTTATCAGCCCCGAGGATGCGGTTGCAGTTCAGGAGGCACTGGGCTCAGATATCATGATGTGCCTCGATACCTGTATTCCCTACCCGGCTGATCGTAAACGGACTGAGGATGCAACCGCACTCACCGGCCGCTGGGCGCGCCGCTGCCGTGAGGCTCACCGAAATAAGGAACAGATGTTGTTTGGCATTACCCAGGGTGGCATGTTCGCCGACCTGCGCCAGCAATCTGCTGAAACTTTGATAGAGATCGGTTTCGACGGATACGCCATCGGCGGCTTAAGTGTCGGCGAATCCAAAGACCAGATGTACGATATGACCGAAGCCACCGTGGCCCATCTGCCAGAAGAGCAGCCGCTCTATCTGATGGGAGTCGGAACCCCGGAGGACCTTGTGGAGGGAGTGCGACGTGGAGTTGATATGTTTGACTGCGTCATGCCGACCAGAAACGCTCGAAACGGCATGCTCTTTACATCGAATGGTAAAGTGGTGATCAAAAACTCCCGCTATCGGGAGGATCCGGCACCCATAGATGAGCGCTGTCGATGTTATACCTGTAGCAACTATTCACGGGCCTATCTACGCCATCTCTT
The DNA here is from genome assembly GCA_013042475.1 of Desulfofustis sp. GTDB lineage: Bacteria > Desulfobacterota > Desulfobulbia > Desulfobulbales > Desulfocapsaceae > JABDQA01. The sequence goes on along the minus strand of JABDQA010000183.1, from coordinate 19,947 downwards.
TGTGAGTCGGGAGATTCTTGCCTATCACCTCAATACCATTCATAATCTGCATTTCTACATGAAATTGATGCAGGAGATCAGGGAGGCGATCGAAATGGATTGCTTCGAATCGTTCAGAAACGATTTTTATGGCAGGCTTGAGAGCGAATGATTAAGGTGGGCCCAGAATTTGAGGAAACCTGCGCTCCAATTGTGATACGGGTGTGCGAATAGACTAAATTTTGTGGAGGAAGTTTGATGACTTCAATAGCGTATGCAGCCGCACCGGCTGGCGGCGGAGTAGGGGGATTTGCTTCTTTTCTGCCGCTCATTCTGATTTTTGTGGTTTTTTATTTTCTGCTGATCAGGCCCCAGCAGAAACAGGCCAAACAGCACCAGTCCTTCTTGGGCGATCTGAAGAAGGGCAACAAGGTTATTACCAAAGGGGGCATCTACGGGGAGATAGTCGGTATTACCGATACCATCCTGACCCTGGAAATTGCCGAAAACGTTCAGATCAAACTTGATCGGCAGTCAATTGCCGGTCCCCAGGTTAAAGAAGACCCCAAGACCGCCAAGGATGGCAAGACAAAGAAATTGAAATCTTCGGGCTCTTGAGGAATTAAGGGCTGTTAATTCTACAGTTGTAGAAGCGTAGGGGGCTGTTCCGGAGAACGGAACAGCCCCTTTTTCATTGGATTAAGACAGCCCCAGTCAATTATCAATGAGCGCCTCCGAGTGCTTCGCTTTCGGTGTGATCCTCCGGCCGCAGAACAGCACGAACCGCGGTTAAACGGTGTCTTCATCGTGCTTAGACGCCGATCCAGCGTCCAGCGGCAACAATAAGGATGCCCACCACCATTGATAAAAACACATTGCCGGTCTTCAAGCTGCATAGTCCGGTAAAGAACGTGGCCACCCAGCCGATGGGACCGGCCCCAATGGCGGCGGGAACTATGAGCGACAGGAGGATAGTTCCGGGCAGGGCGTCCATGAAGCGCTTGAATCTGCCTGTTTTGGGCAACCTGCCGGCCAGCAGCAGGCCGCCTACCCTGAGACTGTAGGTGACGAGCGCCGCTCCAATAATGGTCAGCCAGACCAGGATATCCACGTTAGCCGAGGGCACTCGTTACCTCCTCGGGTTGATATAAGGCAGCGGTCAGCGCCCCGGCAACACCTCCACAGATAATGTACCATTTGCCCGGCATGATCATTTCGGCGATGGCCGCCACGAACGCAGCAATTATCCAAGGCAATACGTCCTGTCTTCCTTTCCAGAAGCTGAACACCAGGGCGGTGAAGACGGCAACAAAGGAAAAATCGAGCCCGTAGCGTTCAGGGTTGGTGATCACCGCCCCCAGCCGGTGTCCAATCAGGGTGCCTAAACACCAGGCGCTTTGCACGCAGAGCCCGCCTCCGAGCAGGAACCAGGTGGAGGTTGGCTGCTTGAAGAACCTGGCCATGGTCATGGCCCAGTTCTCATCGGCGACCAGGTGCATGAAAAGAAACTTATGGCCTAATGAGGTACCACGGAACAAAGGATTGAGTGAGGCGCCAATCAGCAGGTAACGCATGTTGATGACCAGCACAGCCAGGATGATCTCCACCACCGGCAGTGGTGGCAACCACATGTCAACCATCACAAACTGGGCTGAACCGGCAAAGACCGAAAGGTTCATGATCAGCAGCTGATACCAGGTCAGCCCTTTCTGGGCTGCCATCAAACCGAGTACGCTGCCATAGGCCGCGACACTTGCTGCTACCACCAGATTGGCAATAAAGCCTTCTCTTAAATCCTGACGCTGGGAACTGGAAAATACCATTTCAACGGACCGGTTCAGCCCTGACTGGAGTTCAATTATCGTAATCTAATCTTACGCTGCCGTTGCTAACCCGGTTTACCACGCCCTGAAAATTGCTGAAAATCGTCTCCAACACGAGTAATTCCGCCGTGAAACGATCAGAATAGTCCCTCTTTATAATTTCAATGCCATTATCAGGGCAGAAACAGATAAACCGCGCTGATACTGAAGATCCACATACAGCCTAATGCCAGCGTTGCCCGACCAACTGTCAAGCCCTGGCCGGTGACCATGCTCTGTCTGATCAGTTTGAAGGACCAGCCGAAGACCAGTACGAGGGGGATGAGGAGGACGAGTGGCACCGAATCCTGCTGGTTGTAATTCAATGCCAGGTTAAGCAGAGGGGCCAGAAACCAGAAAGGAGCGCCGGCCAGACCAATTAAATCCATTACCAGGAGTAGGCCACCGTGGCCGCCAAAGGCCTTGGCCGCGGCCCAGTATACCAGCATCAAACCCAGCATGGCCCCGAGCATGGTGAAAATCCCGAACATGCAGAACATCACCGGAGTAATCAGGGCATACTGCCCTTGCATGGGCAGATCGGGAGTCTGCTGCAGAGTGCCGTAGAGGTTGGAGAGTCCAAAGGTGATGCCGGTGATGGTCAGATTGATCATCATCACGACGCGCCCTTTTCCCTCCAGTGCCAGTTCGAACAATTCCGGGGGACCGGTGATCATTTGTGGGAAATGTCGTAAGAAGCTCATGGGTTTCTTCTGACTGTCTGCGAAAGTAAAGACACCCGCTCCATGATAAATCATGAAGCGGGTGTGTGGGTGTTATGGAGGGATATTATAGCCGATTACCAACCGCCAGGCAATACAGCATAGATGCAGAAGAACAGGCTGACCGCGGCAACGATAATACCGGCGGTGTTGGAGTTGTAGCGTTCTTCGCTGTAATCCGACCAGCCATGAATCTTGTCGATCAGCACGTGGTCTTTCTTATAGTCGTACCGATTCATCAAAGCCGGAATGTTGTTGGTGATCATCGACACTGTGGTCAGCAGGAAGAAGCACAATGGTGCGCAGAGCAGGGATCCCGTCATGCCCACTTTGGCCTCAAGGCCGCCACCTACTACAATACTCGGGAAAAAGTAAGGGGCAACCACAATATAGGTTACACCGGACACCAGACAGGCAACGGTCGCACCATAGCGGTTTGCCGGTTTCCACCAGACTCCGAGCATGACCAGTGGAGCGACGGTTACGCCGGCGAGTCCAAAGGCCCAGAGGATACTGACCACCAGAAAATCTGGAGGATTGAGTGCGATGAGAATACTTGTTGCACCACCACCTGCAATTGCCAGATAGCCGATGACCTTCATGGTCTTATCTGACAGATCGGGTTTGATTGTGGCGATAATGTCCTGGGCGATCATTGCGCCGATGGCCATCAGGTTGGCACTGATGGTCGACAGACCGGCGGCGATTGCACCAGCGATTACAAATGCCAGTACCCAGGCCGGATTATAGACCGAGTTGAGGATCAGGGTGATCTTGTCAAAATCGGTAGGGGCAATGGCTGACCCTGAGGTTGCCTGAAAGTAAACTCCTGAAAAACCCATGGTATAGGTTGAGCAGAAGACGATACCGCAGAAGAAGGTGAACCAGACCATCGCTCCGCGTGCACTCTTCAGGTTGGCTGAGGTATAGACCCTCATGCCCAAATGGGGCAGCCCCATGGCGCCCAGGGTGAAGCAGGGTATCAGCGACAGGTACCATTTGAAGCCGTACTTCATATCAAAGAAATCTGGTACCGCCTCCAGCATGGCCGGAACCATATCGCTGTAAAACAGGGGCGGGAACCACCAGCCGGTGCCGCCCATGGCCTTCATAATAGCCCCCAGCGGAACGACGAAAGCTACACCCATCAAAATCATCTGGAAAGCGGCGTTGTAGGAAGTTCCGTACATGCCACCGATGGTCACGTAGCCAACGATGAGTGCGCCACCGCAGATCAGGGCGAGGTTGTAGTTAATGCCGAACAGCATCTCAAACACCTTGGCGACACCGATCATCTGACCGAGTGCGTACATGACCATGATCAGGATCATGAAGAAGACCGTGACGTAAGATGTCCTGACTCCGTAACGTTCACGTACGAAATGGGCCGGGGTAAAAGCTCCCATCCGACGTAGCGGGGTGCCGTACCAGAGAGTGATCAGCGGAATGGACAGGGCAAACTGAATCCACATGTAGACAAACGGCACCTTGAGCTTAAGAATAAGGGCCGTGACCCCCATGAAGGTAGCCAGACTCATATAGCTCGACGCCATGCCGAGGCCGTTGGTGATCGATCCGATGGAACGGCCTGCGGTCCAGTAATCGGTAGAGGATTTGGCGGCTCTCTGGGAATACCAGCCGATTAGATAAAAAATTACAAAGGATGCCCCGACAAAGACCATGCCGAGCACAGGATCTTCAAGTACCCACTTTTCATGTTCCATGTCTGTCTCCTTATTCTATGCTTTCCGAGGATTCTGCATTCAGGGCCTCGATTTCATCATCCAGATCGTTGGTCAGCTTTGCCTGGATACCGACCACCGCCATCAGCACCAGCCAGCCGAACGTAATCGGAATGATGTACTGCGATGGGAACCCGAAGATCATGTGGTTCTGCAGGCCTGGGAAGGCGACAAACATGAGACCAAGATGGCCACAGATAAGTAAAAGGGCGCTGAAAATCAGCGTGTAGCGTATTTCCTTCTTGTACGCACTATTCATGCTCTCCTCCTTGGTAAAAGACGACGTTTAGCTTCCCCATACTCCACCAATCAAAGGAGTGTGCCTCAACCTCTCCCGTTGGAACACTGCAGTAGGGTGAAACATTAAATTAGCGTGCTTTTATACGGACAGCGGTTTGCGAAAAGCGAAAACCACCGGTCACATCTTTCTAAGTAATGTTCTTTACAACCTCAGTTAACAATCTGATCAAGCTTCGCTCATAGATGACGTATATCCCGACCGGAAATGGGTCCCCGGATGGGTTGATCAGCAGCAATGGGCGGTGTCTCTATATCTTGATCGAGCGCTCGATCGAAAAGGGATTCAGCGATACATCCGATGGTGTCTGAGAGGGGAATGCCGGATGGAGTCTGAACCGTTCAGGGTTGCGATCTTCGTGCTCGATACAGTGTCGTTCGACTCCTCCCGAAAAAGAAAAAATAATGAGCGCTTTTGGTCTAATATGAGTAAATATTCACTAACCTGAACGAGCGCTCGTTCTTGCAGTGCAGGATTTAAATTCACCCGCACGCATTTGTCAATCATTTTTATGTGAGATCTACGCTAACGTGCCGGTCGGAGGAGTACAGCTTCAGTTGCGGCAGAGAAGCGTTTATAGACACTAACAGGGTAGATGAAACAGGAAGCTAAGAGTTAATCGATGGAGAAAAAAGGAAGAATTATCATTCACACCGGTAATGGTAAGGGAAAGACAACAGCGGCCTTGGGCACGGTCTTCAGGGCTCTTGGCCATGGTCAGAAGGTATGCATGATCCAGTTCATCAAAGGCCAGGGAAAATATGGAGAACGACTTTTTGCCGAAACAATAGACAACCTTGACTGGTATATTTGCGGAAAAGGTTTCGTGTTCAACAAGGAGCAGATCGACGAGGACAAAGAAGTGGCCGAAGAAGGCTTTGCCCTGGCTGCCGATCGCATCGCCAGCGATTGCTATGATCTAGTGGTTCTGGATGAATTGACCTACCTGCCGAACCTCGACTTTCTGCCGATTGAGAAAATTGTTGAGACCCTGAAGGCCAAGCCGCAGCGATTGAGCATCATTATCACTGGCCGCGACGCGCCCACGGAATTCGTTGAACTCGCCGATACGGTATCGGAGATTGTGGTGGTGAAACATGCCTTCCAGCAGGGGATAAAGGCACAGAAGGGAGTCGAGTTCTAATCATCATGGGTGAATAAAATGAAGGGAAGTCTCACTGGTGTCAGGGTTCTGGATCTTTCCCGACTGCTGCCCGGCCCCTATTGTTCGATGCTGCTGGCTGATCATGGAGCAGAGGTTATCAGCATCGAGGATAGACGATTTGAACCAGACGATCTCTTTTTTACCAGCCTCTACCGAAACAAAAAGCATCTGAGCCTCAATCTCAAGAGTGAAGAAGGTAAAAGGATATTCGATCAGCTTGCCGATCAGTGTGATGTTCTGATCGAAGGGTTCAGGCCTGGCGTTGCCGCGCGCCTTGGCATCGATTATGACACCGTACATCAGCGCTTTCCGGCCATCGTCTATTGCTCGATCAGCGGTTACGGACAGACCGGTCCATGGGCAGACAAGGCTGGCCACGATATTAACTATCTGGGGACCAGCGGCGTTCTCGACCTAATTGGACCGGCTGCCGGTCCTCCATCGATTCCAGGTATCCAGATTGGTGACATCGGCGGCAGCCTGAACGCGGTGATCGGCATCCTGCTGGCGCTTCTGGCCAGACACCGGAGCGGCAGGGGACAGTATGTTGACATATCCATGACCGACGGTCTTCTTGGCTTTCTGAGTCTGCCCCATTATTTCTACTTGCAGACGGGCACCTTGCCCAAAAGATCAAACGAGCTGCTCTCCCACCGATATGGCTGTTACAATACTTACGAAACCGCCGATGGCTCTTCAATCGCGGTGGGTGCACTGGAACACAGATTCTGGAGGCAGCTGTGTACCGCTCTCTCCATTAAGAAATATATTGACCTGCAATTTGACGAAACAAGGCGGGAAGAGATTATTGCCGAGCTGAGAACCATTTTTCTCACCAAAAGCGGGAAAGAGTGGGAACAATATCTGCAGAACCTGGATGTCTGTTGTACGAGAATTCTGACTTTCGATGAAATATTCGACCATCCGTTGTTCAGAGACCGGGAAATGATCGTTGACCACGAACAGCCAGACGGCAACAGACTAAAATCATTGGGGATAGCAATAAAGTTGAGTGGGACACCCGGTTCGATACGCTCCTGGCCGGCTCGGTTCGGCCAGCATAACGAAGAAATTCTAAGTGGTCTCGGGTATAGTGGGCCGGAAATAGAACAATTCAGGCACCGTAAGATAATCTGAAGCCGGATGATCTTGCCGGTGATGTCAGGATGAGGATCTGTAATGAGTAGTGATTATAAAGACTTTTTCAAAGTCTTTTCACAGGTAAGCAAAGCCATACATTCCGGAGGAAACACCACCGAAATCCTTGGCCATATCGTTCGCAATATTAAAGAAATTCTTGGTGCCAAAGGCTGTATTTACTGGATTGTCGACCGGCGTCAGGAAAAAATCGAAACCAAGGTTTCAGACGGCTTTCCATACCGAAGTCTTGCCAATGTGGACTACCGGGAGCTCAACCATATCTTTGCCAGCGACCAGGGACCCATCATCTGGATCGAGGACGCCAAAACCGACGAGAGAATCCCCGACCTCGATACTATCGGCAAGAGAAGCGTCGGTTCCATTACGGGGATGTTCTTTGATATCATTGGCAACTATGCCGGCATCCTGGCGGTTTACTTTTACAGTCATAAAAAACTAAGCACCGAAGAAACTGAAATTCTCACCGCCCTCGGTGAGCAGGGGGCCATCGCCCTCCACAAGGCCTTCAGCTATGATGAGAAAATGGTGCAGAACCTCAGGCAGATGGTCGAAGGATTCACCCTGGCACTCGAGGCCAAGGATGAATCCACCCACGGTCACAGTGTAAGAGTGGCGCGCTTTGCAAAATCAGTGGCCGAGGAATTGAAGCTATCTGACACCGATATTGAGACCATCTATCATGGCGGCCTGCTTCACGATATAGGCAAGATCGGCATGAATGACGATATTCTCGAGCGGCTTGGCATCCTGTCGCGCAAGGAGATGGATATCGTCAAGCTGCATCCGGTAATCGGCGCCCGGATTGCCAAGCCGCTCAATTTCCTCAATGACGTGGTGCCGCTGATTCTGCACCATCATGAAAGATTCGACGGTAGCGGCTATCCTGATGGGTTGAAGGGGGAGTTCATACCGTTGGGGGCGAGAATACTGACCCTTTGCGATGCAGTAGAAACGATGCTCGCAGGACGTACCTATTTTGCCAAAATGAAACTCGAAGATGTGATCGTCAATCTTCATCAGAACGCAGGTGCCCATTTTGACCCCATGATCGTTAATGCGTTTTTCAATGTTCTTGAGGCCCGGCCCGAAGTGTTCGACATACACATCAATGGGGCGGAACGAAAATGTCTGGCCAACTACAGGCAGAGAATGAAACTGGTGGGCGGTCCATCTCAACCGCAGCTGTTTATTTAAACAAGTGCGATTCTGCAAGAGGTATTCTGCCTTTTGCAACAATCTTGGTTACGCCATGCCCGAGCGGAAGCGATCAAAACCCTGGCTCAGATTTATCGTCGGTATCATACTTCCTGCAGTACTGGCCATTGGTACATTGATCGGTTCCACCTACCTTTTGATAATCCCTAATTTCAAAGAGACCTTCCTGGAGAGTAAACGGGATATGATCAAGGAGCTGGTAAACATCTCCTGGTCAATTATGGTGCTCTACGAAAAAGAAGAGCGAGCCGAGCGAATGAGCAGGGCGGAGGCCCAAGCGAAGGCCATCGGTGAGATCGAACATCTGCGTTACGGCGACGATTTCAGAGACTATTTCTGGATATCGGATATGCAGCCGCGGCTGATCATGCATCCTTACTCGAAGGATTTGGTTGGCGGCGACCTCAGTGACTACGAAGGGATTGGCGGCAAAAAAAACTTCATGGAATTTATTGAGGCAGCCTCGCAGTCAGACAGTGGTTACGTCGAATATGTCTGGCACCGCAAGTATGGGGAAGAGCGGGAGGTACCGAAGCTCGCCTATGTAAAAAAATTCGAGCCCTGGGGCTGGGTGGTCGGGACCGGCGTATTTCTTGACGATGTTGAAGAAAAGAATCATGCGATAACCAGCCGTTTGTCACGGGTGATTTACCTGACCGTAAGCTGCATCTCGGTTCTGCTGCTCTTCGTGGTGGCGCGCAGCATGCTAATCGAGCGCCGACGCCGCAATGTCGAAGAGGAATTGCGCCACTCGCAGGTCAAGTACAAGACACTGGTCGAATCGGCGGTTGATCCGATCATGATGATCCACCGGGGGGTATGTATTTACGCCAATACCGGGATGGAGCAGATCAGTGGTTATCCAAGTTCCGAACTTGAGTCGATGAACCCGACCGAGCTTTTTTCCAGCCCGGTTAAGGAGCCAGAGGGCAGTGACAGTCTGGCCGACCTGATGGTGCACGGAGCGGACCTAGATGGAGAGCAGGAAGCCTTGCTCAGGCGACGGGACGGCGGGCACACAGAGGTGATGTTGGGCATCAGCCGCAAAGATCTCGGCAATCACAAGGTCTTTGTGCTGACTGCCCGGGATGTCAGCATAGCAAAGCGGATCAAGGAGGAACTTGATGAAAGCAGGGAGCGCTACAGACAGCTCATCAGTCGCCTGCAGATTGGCATTATCAGGACCACACCGGGGCCGCACTACCGAATTCTGGAAGCCAATCCATCCACCCTGAGCTTATTCGGTCTCGAAGATGAGAGCGAGGTCCTTGATTCCGACCTGTTCGACCACCTCGAGCAAGATAAATCATCATCTCCGCTGGACATCAGTTTCGACCAGGACGGTATAGCCAGGGAGTTGATATTCCCGGTAAAAAAATCATCGGGGCAAGCAGAGATCGTGTCGCTATCGATGATCGAGGGGAGGGATCTTCAAGGCAAAGTCACCTATATCGACGGGCTCATCGAAGACGTCTCCAGTCAGCAGAAGACTGCCGAGGAACGGGAACGGCTGATCGTCGAACTGCAGACTTCGCTGATGTTCATGAACCAGCCGATCGGCAGTGCACTGGGCCCTTTTGTTTCTTGTGAGAAGACCACCCAGGTACAGAAAGCAGCTGAACTGATGAGTGAAGAAGGCACCAAGGCGATCCTGGTCAGAGACGATGAGGCCATGGTCGGCCTGGTCTCGGACACTCTCCTGCGGGAGCGGGTGCTTGCCCGGGAGCTGCCCGGTACTACCGAAGTCGGACAGATCATGCAAACTCCTCTGATCTATGTCGAGGACAACGCCCTGATTTTCGAAGCCGCCATGCTGCTGCAGGAGAAAGATATCGACTATCTTGTCATTCGTGACGAGCACGATGCGGTTCTGGGGGTGATCAGCAACGAGGAGTTGCTTGACGTTCACCGCTATTCGGCTAACTTCGTTATCGAGCAGATCAGGGCTGCCGCCAGCGTCGAGGAAATCGTCCAAAGCCATTATCGGTTGTCCAGGATCATCAAGGCCTTGAATGATTCAGGTGCGCACGCACGAAATATCACCAGGATCATCACGACAATTTCCGATACGGTACTGGAAAGACTTGTGGATATGGCCATTGAGAAAATCGGCGAGCCACCGGTACGCTTTGCTTTCATCAGCGTGGGCAGTGAAGGCCGGGGAGAACAGACCCTGGTGACAGACCAGGACAATGCCGTCATTTTCGAGGATGTCGATGAGTCCATGGCAGGACAGGTGCATGATTATTTCCATCGATTCGCCACCATGATCTGTACCTGGCTCGACGAGGTCGGCTACCAGTTCTGCAAAGGTGAAATCATGGCCATGACGCCAAAATGGTGTCAGCCAATATCGGTGTGGAAATCCTATTTCAGCAGCTGGATTGGTGAGTCAACGCCTGAAGACCTAATGGAAATCTCCATCTTCTTCGATTTTCGCTGTCTCTTTGGTGACCATCGTTTTGTGGCGGACCTGCATGCGCATATTCGCAGCCTGGCCCAGAATCAGAAAGCCTTTCTGTACCAGATGGCGCAGAACACCCTGCTTTTCAAAGTGCCTATCGATTTTTTTGGGAAACTCTCAGTCGAATCCAACGGTCCCCATGTTGATACTTTCAATATCAAGCACGTGATTGCCCAGATTGTTGGCTTTGCCAGAATTTATGCGATTTTTTACGGACTTGAAATAACCAATACCCTGCAGCGGATCAACCTGCTTCTGGAGACAAACGCAATCAAACCCGAGTTACACCAGGAGATCGTTGAATCCTACAATTATCTTATGCAGCTTAGGTTCAGGCACCAGGTCAAGAGAATTGACGAGGGAAAACCACCGGACAACCACGTACATATTAACGAGATCAGCCATATGGAGAAGGAGTTGCTTGAGAAGATATTAGGAAATATCAATCAATTGAGGAAACGGTTGAGTTTGGTTGGCCACAACGAAATCTATTTTTAAAAGCAAATGGGCGGTCACCTGGAGGGGGAGCTATGGACGTACGTGAGGCACTGAAGAATAGAAAGTCGACAAGGGCGTTTCTGGACCGCGAGGTCAGCAAGGAAAAAGTGATTGCCATACTGGAAGCAGCCCGCCATACGCCCTCGGGTGTAAATACCCAGCCCTGGCAGGTAGCCGCGGTGAGCGGCGACACCAAGATGAGGCTGCAGGAGGAAATTGAAACAGCCTTTAGAAACGGCGTGAAGCCGGTCATGGATTTTCAATACTACCCACTCAAGTGGGTGGAGCCTTACAAAACCAGACGTTTCGACTGCGGTCTGCAGCTTTATGAGACGCTCGGTATCAAGCGGCAGGACAAGGAACGTCGACTGGAACAGTGGGTGGCCAACTACCGCTCCTTCGATGCACCGGTTGCCCTCTTCTTTTTCATGGATTCCGGTTTGGAGACAGGCTCTTATATGGATTACGGGATGTTCATGCAGTCAATAATGCTGGCCGCGGTTGAGGAGGGCCTGGCTACTTGCCCCCAGGCAGCACTTGGGGAATTTCCCCAAATTGTCAAAGAAGCACTGGGCTTTCCCAATGAATCGATTCTTCTGGGCGGCATGGCCCTGGGTTACGAGGACACCGAAGCACTGGTAAATAGTTATCGGACACCGCGGCTTGCGGTCGAAGAATTTACCCGCTTTTATGAATAATCGATGCACACTGGTCTACTCTAGAAAAATGCTTATCAATTCAAGACCCCAGAAATAGCAATCAGGTAGCCAATACGGTATGCAGGAGAGACGAATAATGGCCAAAATACTCAAGGGTGAATTCGGAAAAACAAAGGAAGTGCGCCAGGCGAACGGGCAGACAGAAAAAGCCATTCCCGGTTATCGACTGAAACTGGCCATTCCCTTCTCCGATCCGCTGATCTGGCGCCGGATACAAGTTCCCGGACAGATGACGCTGACCCATTTGCATCAAGTTATCCAGATCTGCATGGGCTGGCAGGACAGCGATACCCACCAGTTTCTGGTGGGCAAGATTTTTTATCAGCCGGGCTTCGGCATCGAGGACTTCAAACGAAAACCGGAGTACGATGAAGCCGCTTTCGAACTCCACCAGCTTGAGGAAGGTATGCAGTTTCTGTTCAGTTACCTGTACGACGGCGGTGATGGCTGGGAGCTGCAGATCGCAGTTGAGAAAATACTCAATCCGGGCACCTTCAAATCTTTCCCCCTGCTCCTCGACGGCGCCAATGGATGTCCACCCGAAGAGGTGGGCGACATTCATCAATATCAAGCCCTGCTGGGCGTGCTTGATGAGAGCGGTATTGACCCGGCTGAGGTGTACTTGGATATGGGCGAGTCAATGGGCTTCAAACCATATGTGTTCGATGGTGAAGAAATCCAAAAAAAACTGGCAAAATTCAACATCTGAGAAAGGAGAAAGGCCTTGCCGAACGAAATAGAGGTAACATTTCCGGGTAATCTGAAAGTTGAAGCTGCGGTGGGCGATTTTACCGTGGTAACTGATCAACCCGAGAAGTCGGGAGGCGACAATACAGCTCCCTCACCAACCGAGTATTTTCTTGTCTCCATCGCCAACTGTAGCGCTTACTTTGCCCTGAAATTCTGTCGAACCAGAGACATCGATTACTCGAATATGCGTTTGAAGATGGGCTACGATTGGGACAGGGATCAGAAGCGCTACCCCAAATTATCAATAGAGCTTGCTCTGCCGGAAGGCTTTCCAGACAAGTATCGAGCTGCAATAGTAAAGGCCATGGACCAGTGCGTCGTCAAGCAGCACCTCCACAATCCTCCGGAATTCGAAATAACTCTGATCTGATTCTCTTGCAGCTGCCTGACTGATAGCCGTAACGGCCAGGCCTCAAAGCGTCAACAGATGCCCTTCAGTCTCGGTCAGCGGTTTACTGCCGGCGATCTTGGCAATGATTTTGCCAGGCCGAGCGAAGCGGTCCGCATTGCGGGAGAACAACAGTCCATCGGTTCCGCTTTTTACCTCGACCAGTTGCTGATCACCATGTTCAGGAAGAGGGTTAATGATCTGGGCGATCGACTCATCTTTTGCAACCGTATCGCCAAGTTTTTTCAGATAGACGATGATACCGGCCGAACTGGCTTTAACATAATCAACTCCGGTCAAAGGGGTTGCACCATTGATAAGGGTCGGCAGTTTATCGGGCTCCCCGTCGATAAACCCGCGTCGCTGCAGAAAATCAAATAGATTGTCGCTGTCGCGCTCGATCATCTCCGGATCGGTATCGGAAAAACCCCGCAATTCAACGGTTGCAGCAAGGCAGGCTGGGGGGATCTGATGATCCTGGAACTGTTCGGCCAGAACCCACCAAGGCCGGCTGTTGGCTTCATCGAAGGGTGTACCCCCGGAGTCGCCGGCCAGAAGTGTCGCCTCGGCTCCCATCTGGGCTGAGAGATCCTCCGCCTTCGGCCACAGCGGCGTGCCAATATAGACGTGCATCAGAGCCTCGAGATCACAATGCAAATCAAGCACGATATCGGCGTCGTGGGACAGCGACAGCAACAACTGTTTGAGCGTCGCAGCTTCGTTATCTGGCCTCAGAGCCGCGAGCAATTCAGCGGTGCATGTGCGTATGGCCGCCACGTTTTTTTCGACGTCGTCGCCCAGTTTCGGGCCGACAGCTTCAATCAGCCGGTCAATGAGATCATGGTGCTGTCGGTTGAAATTAATCGAATTGACGAAATCGAAACGGCCATGCAGCATGTCGTCCCGCCATTGGTCGAGACCGATGGGATTGGCCGCCGGCACGACGATGATCTCTCCATTGATTGAGCCCTGAGTGGCGGCCGTATCAAGTTTCTGGATGAGAGCGTGAAGCACCGCATAGCCGGGTGCTTCATCGGCGTGCAGACCGGCCTGGAGATAAGCTTTGGGGCGATCGCCGGCTTCCCCGTAGCGAAGAATCTTCAGCGATCTTCTGGTGCCGGGACTTGCCTGGGGGAGCACTCTGGTTTCGATCGTCCTCACGGCGGCGTCTCGATAGCCGCTTTGGTGGATTGGGGCTGAAGGTGGGCGAACCAGCGAACCTCGAGCTTTTTCACCAGAAAAACGATCAGAAAGGTTATTGCCATGTAAAATACGGCCGCAGTCAAAAAGGCCTCATAGGGGCTGTAAAATCTGGAATTGATGATCCTGGCGGCACCGGTGATATCGACTATGGTGATGACGCTGGCCAGGGACGAGCCGTGCAGCATGAAGATGATCTCGTTGCTGTAAGCAGGCAGAGCCCGGCGGAAAGCGCTGGGTAGGATGAGGCGACGCACCATGAGCAGCCTTGACATACCGGCGGCCATGGCTGCCTCAATCTCGCCGTGCGGGGTTGCCTTGATAGCACCACGCAGGATTTCGGTGGTGTAGGCAGCGGTATTTAGAGTGAAGGTAAACAGCGCACAGAAGTATGCTTCGCGGAAAAAGGGCCAGAACAAACTCTCTTTGATCAGGTCGAATTGGCCAAAGCCGTAGTAGATCAGAAACATCTGTACGAGCAAGGGCGTACCCCGGAAAAAATATACAAAAGCCCTGATCGGCAGCTGCACGAGTGGATTCCCATAGTTGCGCAAAATCGCCAGCGGTACGGCCAGCGCCAGGCCAAGGACAAGTGAAATCGAGACCAGGATGATGGTGTTTTTCAGTCCGGTAAAATAGATCGGCAGGTTTTCTATGATGATCGACAGATCCATCTTAGAACTCCCTGACGCCGACGCTGTAACGGCGTTCCAGATACTTGAGGATATAAATAGAAATGGTGGTGATCAGCAGGTAATTGACGGCCACCACCAGGTAGAAGGTGAACGGTTTTCTGGTGGCACCGGCGGCCAGACCGGCTTTCCTAACCATATCGTTGAGTCCTATAATCGACACCAGGGCGGTGGTCTTGACCAGTACCAGCCAGTTGTTGCCAAATCCCGGCAGGGCATGACGGACCATCTGCGGCAGGGTGATACGCCTGAACACCATAAAGCCAGACATACCATAGGCAGTGCCGGCTTCGAGCTGTCCTTTGTTAACGGCCAGGATTGCTCCCCGGAAGGTCTCGGTCATATAGGCACCGAAGATAAAGCCGATGGTCAAAACACCGGCAATAAACGGGTTGATGTCGATGTACCCGTCATAGCCTAGCAGAGGACCGAGCTGGTTAATCAGCATCTGACCGCCGTAGAAGACCAGCAGCATCAGCACCAGATCAGGGATCCCACGTATGATAGTGGTATAGAACGTGGCGACCAGCCGCAAAGACCTGGCGCCGGATAGTTTGGCCAGGGCACCACTGATGCCTAAAAGCATTGCGATTAGAAGTGAGGCGAGAGAAACCTCAAGCGTTAAGAGAGTCCCCTCAAAAATGGAGGGGCCATAGCCATGCAGTGAGAGCATTGATACCCTGAAGATGTCCCGCCTCCCGCTGAAGTAGGGGGCGGAAGGTGCTGATTATTCGCCGTAGACGTTGAAATCGAAATACTTATCCTGGATGGTTTTGTAGGTGCCGTCGGCGCGTATTTTATCGATCGCCATGTTGAACATTTCGACCAACTCCTTGTCTTCCTTGCGAATGGCAACTCCTACTCCATCACCGAACCATTGCGGATCGCTTAGGTCAGGTCCGATAAACTGGTAATCGGCCCCTTCGGGTTTCTTCAGGAAACCATCGGACAGGGCAACGCTGTCAGCCAGTAGCATGTCGACCCGGCCGGCGGTCAGATCCAGGTATGCCTCGTCTTGAGTTCCGTAACGTTTTACCTCCACGTCCTTGCCGTAGTTATCGGTCAGATAACGGTCATGGATAGTGGCCCGCTGTACGCCAATTTTTTTGCCTTTAATCGCCTCCCGGGAAAATTCAGTTATATCTCCTTTCTTGCAAACAAATTTAGCTGGTGTGTTGTAATATTTGTTTGAAAATGCCACCTTCATTTTGCGTTCTTCAGTAATAGACATCGAGGCAATGATTGCATCATATTTGTTTGCCAATAAAGCAGGTATTATACCATCCCAATCCTGAGGCCCAACTATAACAAGTTCAACACCCATTGCCTCGCCAAGCGCCTTGGCGATGTCAACATCGAAACCAGCAAGATCTCCGGCGGGTGTGACGAAATTAAATGGCGGATAGGCGCCTTCGACGCCGATACGGACTTTGGACCAGTCCTTGGCTGACGCAGAGGTCGCCGCTAGCGCGAAAACAACAAACAGCAGTGCAGAAATGAGTCTCTTCATGATGTACCTCCTGGTAGACTGTTAGTGGCAGTGCAAAAAGATCAGACCATTGCCTTGATGAAGGCAGAGAACCGATCTGTTTCCGGATTGTTGAAAATTATCTCTGGAGCACCGTCCTCCATGACCAACCCTTCATCAAGAAAAATTACCCGGGAAGAAACCTCACGGGCAAATCCCATCTCATGCGTCACGACAATCATCGTCCGGCCTTCCTCAGCAAGATTTCGCATGACCTGAAGCACCTCTCCTACCAGCTCAGGGTCGAGTGCCGAAGTGGGTTCATCAAATAGAATTACTTCGGGCTCCATGGCCAGGGCCCGGGCGATGGCTGCCCGCTGCTGCTGGCCCCCCGAAAGGTGGGCTGGATAAGCTTCCAGCTTGTCAGGAATTCCGACTTTTTCGAGATACATCATGGCCCTGTCAATGGCCTCCTGGCGGGGGGTTTTCAGCACATGGACCGGCGCCTCGATGACGTTCTGCAAGATCGTCATGTGGGACCAGAGGTTGAACTGCTGAAACACCATCGCCAGTTTCGCTCTGATGCGTTCCACCTGCTTTGTATCAGCCGGTACCGTTCGATTGTCCCTGGTTTTTTTCAATAGTACTTCTTCGCCTGACACAAGCAACCTGCCGCTGTCCGGTATTTCCAGCAGATTGATGCAGCGCAACAGGGTCGACTTGCCGGAACCACTGGGACCCAGAACCGAGATGACCTCCCCCTGGTGGGCCGAAACAGAAATTCCTTTCAATACTTCGTTGGCGTCAAAACGTTTGTGAATGTCGTCAAGCGCTACCGAAACGATCCGCTCTTCCATGGCTGATCCGAAGGGATAGAAGTAGTGACTGATTTCCTTGATTTATCAAAGGCCAGATTTGAGGATACTAAGAACCGCTGAAAAAAGTCAATTAAAAGGTGGTATTTCCATCAGAGCTTCAGTATGGTGCGTCCCCTTCTGGCTAAATGGTTCAGACTGGTTATTGTAACTGACCAGTGGATTGCCTACCAGAAGAATAATAATTATCAATATCATCATACTTGTTTTTTGACACATCTAGCCCATACGCACTCGAGGAGAAACAATGACTGAGAATACAGCCACCTTGACGATTGACGGTAAGAGTTATGATTTCGAGGTACAAACAGGGACCGAAAATGAACGGGCCATCGACATCCAGAAACTGCGCTCCCAGACAGGCTGTATCACCATGGATCCCGGTTACGGCAATACCGGCTCCTGCTATTCTTCGATCACCTATGTGGACGGGTCCAACGGTGTGCTCCGCTATCGTGGGTACCCCATCGAAGAAATAGCCAATCAGGCAACCTTTGTCGAAATTGCTTATCTAATCCTCTACGGTGAATTACCTAATCCACGTCAGCTTGCTAATTTTAGAGCGACTTTGGCTGAGCACGCCCAACTTCACACCAGCCTCGAGCACCATTTTTCAGGATTTCCCAAGGATGCACCGCCAATGGCGATTTTGTCCGCCATGCTCAACCTGGTCTCCTGTTTTCATCCCGAAGTTCTTGAGGTGCACGCCGAAGGCCCGGCATTTGACCGGACAGTAGCCTTGCTGCTTTCCAAGGTTCGCGTGATTGCCGCCTTCTCCTACCGGATGGCGACTGGCAAGCCTCTGATGCACCCCAATCCCAACTTGAGCTATTGTTCGAACTTTCTGCATATGATGTTCTCAGAGCCCTATCGGGAGTATATCGCCACCCCGATAGTGGAACGGGCCCTGAATCTATTTCTTGTACTTCATGCAGACCATGAACAGAACTGTTCGACGTCGACGGTTCGGGTGGTAGGCAGCTCGAGGGCAAACTTGTTCAGCTCGGTGTCTGCCGGAGTGTGCGCTTTGTGGGGCCCCCTGCACGGCGGTGCCAATGCAGCGGTTATCAGAATGCTCGAAGAAATCAAGACATCGGGCAAGCCGATCAGTCACTACCTGGATATGGCCAGGGATAAAAACAGCGATTACCGACTGATGGGTTTCGGGCACCGGGTCTACAAGAATTTTGATCCTCGCTCGATCATTTTAAAAAAACGGGTCTATGAGGTGCTGGAAGAACTGCAGCAGAAAGATCCGCTGCTCGATGTAGCTCTGGAACTTGAAGAGAAGACCCTCAAGGATGACTATTTCGTCGAACGCAACCTCTACCCCAACGTCGATTTCTACAGTGGTATACTGCTGCGAGCCATCGGTATTCCGCTGAACATGTACACGGTGATGTTTGCCATGGGAAGGATGCCAGGTTGGATTGCCAATTGGCGAGAACTGCTGGAACACAACCAGCGTATTTCGCGGCCACGGCAAATCTACACCGGCGAAAACACCCGACCATTCGTGCCGCTGGCTCAGCGTTAACGCACTACCTCATTGTGCCGATAATGGCGAAGTGTGTTTCGCAATGCCCGATTAAAAACCGCTACCAGGTCTTGATCAGCAGTTCGAAGTAGGCCTGCTTTCTCACGCAGGCCGGGCATTTCTCCGGCGCTTCCCTGCCGGTATGCAGGTAACCGCAGCCGATACATTTCCAGACCCGTTCCTCTTCTCTGGCAAAGACCCTTCCGTTGTCTATATTTGCTGCCAGTTCCCTGAATAACTCCTCGTGGTGTATTTCAGCCACGCTGATCGCGTCCAAGGTGTCTGCGGCCCTTTTGAACCCCTCCTCACGGGCAATTTCAGCAAAACCCTTGTACATGGAGTCATGAACATAGAGTTCAAGCTCCGCCGAACTCAGGAGATTTGACCTGGTGTCCTCGATAACCCCAGTGGGAAATGACCAGGTGGTTTCCAACTCACCGCCATTGAAGAACTTGAAAAAACGTAGGGCGTGTTCATGTTCCTGGGCAGCGGTTTCATCGAAAAGTCTGGCAATCTGCATAAAGCCTTCATCCTCGGCTCTTCTGGCAAAAAAATTATACCTGGAGCGGGCCTGGGCTTCGGCAGAAAAGGAAATCTGCAAATTCCGGGCGGTGCGGCTCTCCCTGAAGCTAACCATCGTTATGAAAGTTATTCGTCGATCTCGATGGCATCGGCCCCGCACTCGAGCGCTGCCTGGCGCACCACGTCTATGAGATGGTCCGGAATGGCATCCATCTTGACGATGGACAATAGGGCATCTTCATCATACTCGAATACTTCTGGACAGAGTTTGTTGCAATTGCGGTCGCCCATGCACTGATCGGTAATCTTCACTTTCATCACACTCTCCTTTTTTGGTGTTCGAGCACTAATTCTAAAAATAAAAGGCCTAGGTATCGGGCAAAGCGATTTTCAGCCCATAGTCTTAAAATGCAAAGCACGATCAGTCAATTACTATTATTAATTTCAGACAGGTGGACCGAAAATGGCGGCGCACCGGTCGACGTTGTCGTCCGCGACCAGGAAGGCTGTTTTGCACAAGACAATTTTTCAATGCAGCCGGAAATTGGTGATTCTTTTCTCAACTATGGTAGATTCGCCAGGCCGATGAATTAGGCTTCATTTCAGAGTCAACAACCGAGAATACATTGAGGGACAGATGAAGGTAGGAATTGTCGGTCTGCCGCAGACTGGTAAAAAAACGTTATTCAG
>JABDQA010000182.1 GCA_013042475.1 Desulfofustis sp. | reverse complement strand
TCGGAAAGCTGAAAAAAATCTTTGCGGTGCTGTTTATCGTTGTCGCCACAAACATGTTGTTCGACATTATCTAATTGAGCAACGGTCCATCCACGAGTTTATCCGTTTACCAAATACCTTAAGCAAGGCATTACTGAAATATTGTTTCCGATAGCTATGAAATGGTCCAAGCGATGCCTCGGGCTAATGCACTAGGTGATCCCCAAACTATTATCTGATTGAGAGACTTCAGCGTGGGGCGGTTATTTAGCTATTTGGTGTGGGCTCAAACGAAATAGCTGACCACCCAGACAATCAGACCTGCCAGGACCCAGCTCAGTGAGGGATGGAAATCGGCACTTGATTCGTCTCCGGATTGCGATGTTTTTTTATCTGGACGCAGCGTGTTGACAAATCGATAGATGACTTTCGGGGTGTGAATAGCCCCGCGCCTACCACCACCGAATTAAACTTTCCTTCGGTGCCGTACCTCCTGGTGAAGGTGGGTGGCAAAATATGATTTACTGATCAGAAAATCACTCTCAGGAAACACATGTAACCTCACCCGATATTGAATAATTTGAAGATAAAAAAATAGAGATGTTAAACTATTGCAAAGAAGGCTGCCATCAAAGGAATACCCCGAATGAAAGGTGCCTAATTACTGGTCATCTTCGATCATGTCCATTAACTCGCTAGAAAATTTCTCATCCCCCAACAATTTTACGGCAATCGCCTGGCACAATAATGCAGTCAAGCCTTCATGATCGCTGGAGGCCACCTCTACGAAAATTTCTCCATCATCATTTATTTCAAGAATCAGGGCCGATTGGTTTTTTTTAAGTTCCATTCCATCCTCAACTTTTATGCTGTCATTCACCTGGCAGACTAGCCATTATCATGGCGGCAATTATCTAAAATGCTGATAAACAGGCAATATCCTAAGCCTATCAAAATGCTTTTAAATCTTATTAATAGTTACCAAAAAGTAATGTCCTGATGGTCAAAAAACCCTTAACTTTTTCTCCTCGATCTTAGAAAAGGTGTTACGTTCTTTTCCGTCTCCGAGGTACCATAACTATGATCACCAGGGTCAATACATCCTTGAGCATTACTTTTTCCAGAGGATTGTTCTGAACATTCAGGGATAATCCTCTACGGTCTGGTAAGTCTAAAGATCTAAATTAGTTTTCCCCCAGTCACGCATCAGCAGAATTATTTTCCTCAGACCTTCTCCGCATTCGATAAAGGAGCACTTTAGCTTAAAATTAACCATGGGCAGAAAAACCTATATTACCAGATATCTGCTCTGAGTTAGTTTAATAGGTGAGAAAGAAGTTGGAATATAGTATTAATCTCAGACTTATTCAGAGACCACACTGAACTGAACCAATAAAGCGGGCAGCATCTCACACGCAATGCTCAAATCAAAAAAAAACATTTTTCCCCTGTTGGGTATTTTATACCTCGTCGCCTTCGGTTTTTTCATCTGGGGACTTGCAGTCGGTAAATACCAGGTATTTCCTTGGGCACAAATCGATGCCATTTACTCAGAAGTGCATGCCTATCTCACATTCGAGGAAGCACCCGAGAAAACGGCCACACAGCAGGTGATGCTGCATCATCAGGAGAATCGATCGAAATTTGATTTTGGCGGTTTGAAGGTACGGGATTCAAGCTTTCATGATTCCGGTTATCTGCTGATTTCAGGGTTCAGCAAAACCCACACCCAGGTAGTGGTCGAGCTCTATTCAATAGCTCAGGACAAAGTCCTGCACCGGTGGATCCCGGACATCGATGATATCCTGGAACGGACGCCCGAATTCTCCGACGGCCCCAACATGGTGAAATCCTACCGGGTCCAGCACCCGCTGCTGCTCGAAGATGGCGGGCTGGTGTTCACCTCCGGCGCCGGGCCAATGGTGAAGATCAATCGCTGCAGCGAGATCCAATGGGTGCTGGTCCACAAATTCCATCACTCCATCGAGCTCGATCACCAGGGCAATATCGTTACCTGCTCAAAGATCGACGGTGATGGCCCGGATACTGTCCTGCCCATTCGAGATGATGCGATAGCGGTGGTTTCGCCGGAAGGTACCCTGATCGATGAATATTCGATTGCCAAAATTCTTCTGGACAACGGCCACAGGACGCTGATCTACGGAATCGGCCGCTTCGAGCACAACAGAATCCACCTCAACGACGCCCATCCGATTATTGAAGAAGCAGGTATCGCCGAAACGGGAGACGTACTGATCAGCAGTCGTCACCTGTCAACCGTCGGGCTGGTTGAACCGGAATCGTCCACGATTAAATGGCTAAAGACCGGTCCCTGGCTCAATCAGCACGATATAAATTTACTCCCCGATGGCCGCTACTCAATCTTCGGCAACGATATGGTGCGTGGCTACAACAAAACCGGAAATGTGCTGGTCGAGAAAGGCGTTTCCGACATTTACATTTATGATCCGGCCACCGACACTGTCACTCAGCCTTACTCTGCGGTAATGCGTGCGGAAAAAATCGGCTCCTTGTCCCAGGGAAGATCACGGGTGCTGGCCAATGGTGATGTCTACATTGAACAGACCGATTCGGCCAGATTGCTGCGCATCTCGGATAAAGAGGTGAGGTGGGAATACGTCAATGCGGTCAGCGAGAACACGGTGGGCGCCCTGCATTGGTCACGCTATCTTACCGATAAAGAAGTGAATCTGCGCTGGCTGAATGATCTCATCTGCAAGTGATCCTACCTCACACGCCAGAGATTCTTTGCGATTATCAACGGCTGTCTGTCAGGTCGCGCAGATAGTTGTGATCGGTGCCGCAGCAGCCGCCGAGTATTTTCATTCCGAATTCTCTATTGAGCCGCACCATTTCTGTGGTCCAATCGCTCAAAGGATCCTGCTGCAGTTCCGCCGCTCCGTCGAGTTCGGCATGGTCCTTTGACGAGGCGTTGGCCTGGATGCCGACTAGCCGTTTAAACAGCGCAGGTGGCTGATGCTTCGCTCTGATATAGGTGGGGTACACGCAATTGACCATGTACCCGCTTGGCGGCTGCGCTGCTTCCTGATCGATAGTGTCCACAGCCTCCGCCAGGGGGGTTCCGTCAAGCACCTTAGCGGATTTATCGATAACAAAGCTGATCACATAGGGTTTGTCGGTGCATCCAAGCCGATCGGCCATGCCGAGCGCCTCACCCACCGCAGGCATGGTCTGGGCAATGATCACCTCCGCCTCCGTGGCCGCCAATCGGTCTATCTGCCAGCCATGCGCCTCAGCAGACTTGTGTCTGCCAAGCGCTGCTTCCGCCGAATAGCAGTCGTTTCTGGGAGCAAGCAACGCTCCAGCGATGATGGGTGAATCTGCCCCTGTATACCGTTCCCGAAGCCCTGTCATAAACTGCACGGCATCTTCGTTAATGGTCGACACCATCCCTGCTTCTTCGATTCGAGCCTTGTCCACCCGCCAGGTGGGCGCACAGAGGAGCAACGGTAATTGGGCGCTTCTGGCTACCTCGATGTAGCTGAGGTAGATTTCCTCGAGCCGTTGCCTGCCAATTTCCTGGTAGATCAGTGGAGTGTTGAACAGGGTCGGGTGAAGTTCGATATCCGGCAGCCGCCGCAGTCGTTCTGAAACTGCACATTCTGAGAGTATGATGGAATGCTCCTGGAGGGCTTGGGTGAAATCAGTGCTCATTTTAAAACCTCAACAAAAGAAAATTTAGATTAAAGCAATCGAGATGAAACTTCTGGCGGATCTTGAAAAAGGTTGGGCCGACGGAATTTTCAACGAGGACAAATGGATTGAGATCATCTATCCGGGTGTCTAAGCTCGGCCGCCGTAGTCATCAGACATCGCTCATCCGGCAGTAGGTCTCCTTGGTACACGCAATCATGCCTATCGATATCGCCGCACAGACCACCAGCCAGAAAAATGCAGCGTTGTAGGCGGCCTCGCTGTACACCCGTGCGCCATCGATCATCTCCCCCTGCCAATGTGAGTCGAGAATCTTGCCCACCAGGGGTTGCATGATCGAAGCGATGCCGAGGACCGACATGTTGACCACGCCGCCTACTGCTCCTGCTGCACCAGGATGATTCACCTCCCGGGCGGTGGCGAAGCCGATAATCATCGTCCCTGTGGTCAGGCCGATCGCTGCCAGCAGGGGAAACAGCATGATATAAGGGAGTTTGACCAACAGAAAAATCGCCCAGAAGGTCGTGGTCAGCACCGTGCTGATCAGATAGGGTAGCTTGCGCCTGCCCAACCGGTCCGATATGGCACCGTTAATGGGACCGCTTATGGCCAGAGACATGAGCATGGTCGAGGTTATCAGGGCGGCCTGAGAGGTCTCAAGGTGATAGACCTGGGTTAGGTACGGGACCCCCCAGAGACCGGCAAAAACAAGGACTGGAGCGGTTGACAGGCCACCTCCGAAAAAGAGCAGCCAGGTATCTTTGCGTGTCACCACAGATTTCAGGGCAGCACCCATGGGCAGACTGCCGTGGTTCTGGACGACCATGGGGGCATGACTTCTGTAGCCGTAGTCCGCCGGGTCATCGCGCAACACCAGCCAGGTGATAATGGCCAGCACCAGGGTCAGAAATCCGCTTACCCCCATCATCATTCTCCAGCCGAACAGGTCGACACCGACGGCAAGCGGCACACCGGCGGTAATTCCCCCGACATTGCCGAGGAGCAGCGCCACACCGGTAACAGTTGCAAACCTGTTGGCCGGGAACCAGTGTCCGGCCAGCTTCATGCAGGTGACCCAGGCCACCGCGACCGAGGCGCCTACCAAAAACCTGCCCAAATAGGCCAGCCAGAGAGACGAGCCGAAGCTGAAAACAAGTATACCTAGCGCTGCGATGAGACAGGCAATCGAGGCGAGTCGTCGGGCACCTATCTGATCTACCAGCAGGCCGGTCGGGATCTGCATGGCGGCATAGGCATAGAAATACATGGCCGAAAGGTTGCCGAGCATTACCCCGTCCAGGCTGAAGTCACGCATCAGGTCGTCGGCAATCACCGCCGGCGCCATGCGCTGGAAGAAACCTATGCAGTAAAATGCGGCCACCAGGCCCCACATGAGCCAGGCCAGCCAGAGCGGTCCATAAGATCGGTCAGAAGTGTCCATTATTCAGAAGGCTGCTACTGCCTGCAGCAGATCGCCACTTTTAAAGGTCGTCGAGTGATAGTAGCTGCCCCCCATCGCTTCAGCCAGCCCGCGCATCGTTCCAGAGGGGTCTCTGAGGGGGCGGGTCTCGATGATCAGAGAGGATACCTGGTCCCTGCCGATCAGAGCACCGATGGACAGCAATTCATCGATTATTTTGCTCTGCGCCAGCTCGCCATCGATGGCGACATTGGCTTCTCCATCCGAGAGCACCACCATCAGCGGTCTGATATCCGGATCTTTGCGTCGCTCTGTCTTGATCATCTGCCAGCCTTTCATCAAGCCATGGGCAAAAGGCGTTGCACCTCCTACCGGTAGTGCCGTCAGACATTTCTGGGCCAGCGGCAAACTCGAAGTGGGCTGCAGCACAATTTCGGCTGACTCGTCGCAAAACGATACCAGTCCTACCCTGAACCGCTTCTGATAGGCTTTGGTCAGGATACCGAGAATGGCCCCTTTGGCAGCCCTGATTCTAACCTGCGCCCCATCTTCGCCCATCGATTCGGAGACATCCACCACAAAAATTATCAGTGACCTGATGTGGCGTTGATAGATTTTCTTGTGGAGATCGGCAGAGGATATGGCAAGTTTTTCCATCCCAACACCCTTCTCCCCCTGCCTGAGTATGGCAGAGCGGATGGTAGCATCGGCCGCCAGAGCGAAGGAGTGTTCATTCTCCTGGACCGGTGCCGCTTTCACGTAGCGCCCGCTGATCAGGTGAGAGCGGACCTTTTTGGCCCGGCCACGGAATTTTCCGTTGATCTCCAGGGAATCGAGATTGAGATCTGCCACGCAGATCAGGGAATCCGGCTCGTAGACAACTTTTTTTTTTCAGCCAGGAAGCTGAAGAGCATGCCCACGTTGGAAGCAGCCGTCGAACCGGGCACCTGCTCATCGATGTCGGCCCATCCGTCAGGAATTCCTTCTGCTTCACTCATCGTTTCTTGACCCTGTTGCCGGTCAAGCACCTTCTTGAAAACCTCATCGAGTTGTTCGTCAATCTGCTCGCTGGTGGCAAAAGAGAGGGTGGTGATTCTATGCGGCAGCACGAACCGGGCCGCCTCTACGACGTGTTCGGGCCCCACCTCGGACCGTTCGAGAAATGCTGCCAGGGCACGGGCTGCCTTGATAATGCCAATCTCGGCCCGATGCCCCTGGGCCCGCACTTCACTGGCCAGGGCTACCGCCATCTCCACCATCGCCCCTGGGATCTCGATATTTTGGAGCGCCGATCTGGCTGTCGAAACCTGCTCCGTGAGCACCAGCTCGTCTTCGCCGTACTCATCGATGAAACGTTGGGGATTGGTATCAAATTCGATGCGGCGATCGACAATCAATCGACGCTGTAGAGGATGATCCACGCCAGTTACCCCGATACTCAAGCCGAAGCGGTCCAGAAACTGGGGACGCAACTCGCCTTCCTCGGGATTCATGGTGCCTATGAGCATGAAAAGCGACGGATGCGCATAAGAAATCGACTCCCTCTCGACCCTGTTGACCCCCGAGGCAGCAGCGTCGAGCAGTATATCGACCAAATGATCATCGAGCAGATTGACCTCGTCAACGTAGAGAATACCACGGTTGGCAGAGGCCAGCAGCCCCGGCTCGAATCTCCTGGCACCGGTTTTGAGTACCTGTTCGATGTGCAGGGTGCCGACAACCCTGTCCTCGGTTGCACTCAAGGGCAATTCCACCAGCGGCATCGGCCGCCATTCAGTCTTAAGAGCACGACCGTCATGGTAGTCTTCGGCACATGGAATACAGAGGTTGTCAACGTCGTCGGGGGCGCAGTTGTAGGGACAGTCCTTGATCGCCTCTATCCGAGGCAAAACCCGGGCCAGGGCTCGCACCGCAGTTGACTTGCCGGTGCCTTTCTGGCCGCTGACAAGGATTCCACCGATAGCCGGGTCAACCGCGTTGAGCAGCAGTCCAGTCTTCAGTTCTTCCTGCCCTACAAGTGCGCTGAAGGGAAATATCTGGCGTTCCATGTTGCTTTCATTTAGTAATAGACCATTCTGGTAAGACCACCCTGTATAGCATAGTGTGAATGCATTTACGAGCACAATTACCAGGTATTAACCAGTAATGGGAACAGACGGAGCTGTCTGCATCTGTCCGGCCACATCCCAGTGATTAATTACTGATCGAACTTATAAACCACAATGAGTGAGGTAGAAGACAATGAAAGTGATTATGGATCTGACCGTCTCCCCTTTCGGGGTCGGTTTATCGGTTTCAGAATACATCGCCGCCTGCCACAAGATATTTGATGAAGCGGGTCTGAAGACCAATCTGCATGCCTACGGCACCAATATCGAAGGGGAGTGGGACGAGGTCTTCTCGGCGATCAAGAAGTGTCACGAGACCTTGCACCAGATGGGAGTGCCGCGATTGACCAGTTCCATCAAGGTGGGGACTCGAACCGATAAAGAACAGACCATGGATGACAAGGTGGACAGCGTCAAAAGCAAGTTATAGAATTTAATTGAGAGGCTTTGAAACAAATGTTTTTCCTCTCCGCCGGTTGCCCTAAATAGTGCCCGTGAATATTTTAGGTATATACACATAAAGTTGTCTCACCTGACAATTCCAGCGAGGAGGGTCTCATGAAGATATCTAAAATTCTTCTACCGGTGGATGGCTCCAGCTATTCCGACAACGCGGTTGACTATGCCATCTACCTGGCTGGTCTAAGCGGTGCCCATATCACCGCGGTGTGCTGCTATGAGTGGGTTGGCGGTCTGCCAGAAATAAACGATTCGGTGGTCGATCAGCTCAAGAACAAGCTGCTCCTCCACGCCGAATCGGTGCTCGAGAAAGCGGCCCAGAAACTGGCCGACAACGATATATCCCATGAGACCAGATCGGTCTCGGGAGCCCCGGGTACCATGCTGAGCAACCTGGCCAAATCGAAAGAATACGACCTGATCGTCATGGGCTCTCACGGACACAGCGATATTTCCGGCCTGTTCCTCGGCAGTGTTACCCACAAAGTACTCAACACCATTTACTGCCCGGTACTGGTTGTACCCGAAAGTGGCTGAGGATGCTTGAACCAGCTTCTGCTGAGACGGGCTCGGTGGATTAGAGGCTAGTGGATGATGAGCCCGTCCTCAATCTCGATGGTTCTCCGGGCCAGCTGCGCAAAGGCCCGCTCGAGGGTGACCATGACGATGGTCAGCCCTTCTCCATGGAGCTCAGCCAGAAGTTCCATGATCTGTTCACCGGTGGTTCTGTCCAGGCTGCCGGTCGGTTCATCGGCAAACAGGATTTTTGACGATTTCACCAGAGCCCGGGCAATGGCCACGCGCTGCTGCTCGCCACCCGACAGACTGCCGGGCAGTCGTCTGGCCTTATCAGCCAGCCCTACCCGGTCCAGACAATCCAGAGCCCGCTGCTGCAGTTGACCGGATACCGGTCGCAGCGTCCCCATGAAAGGCAGCAGCGTGTTTTCTAGTACACTGAGATAAGGTAGCAGGTGATGAAATTGAAAAATCACCGAAAAATCCGCTCTTCTGATCTCATTGAGTTCCTTCTCTGCCGCCGAGCTCAAGTCGGCTCCCTCATAGGTGAGGAGACCGTTGTCCGGCCTGACAAGAGTGGAGAGCACGTTGAGCAGGGTCGTTTTTCCTGACCCCGATCTGCCTACAATGGCCACGTAATCGCCCTCGTCGAGATGGACGGTCACTCCCTTGAGAACCTTAACTTCTGCGTCCTCGTAGGGAAAACTTTTCTCTATATCTACCGCGCTAAGCATCAGATCTCCTTGTATCAGAGCGAGACCAGCGCCTGCGAGGGCTCTATCGAACTGCCTTTCCAGGCAGGATAAAGCGCTGACAGGACAGTGATCAATGGGAAGACCAGTCCGCAGAAGGCAAGCTGCGTAACCGAGAATAAAGGACGCGCCACATCGGTCAGGCCCAGGTACTCAAGGGCCTTCAGACTGATACCGAAACCGGCCAGGTAGCCCAGTGTTCCAGCGAGACCGCCAATAATGGCTGCCTCGAGACAGAAGATCAGAAATACCCGCTTTTTCCCATATCCCAAAGAACGCAGGATACCTATATCTTTTTTCCTCTCATTCACGGCAGAGACCATGGACAGCCCGACCATGGCCGAGGCGGTGATGAGGATCACCAGGCTGATTGAGAGTGCCAGTTTCTGTACAAATCTGACCGAGGACATGCGCTGGTTTACCACATTCTGCAGGGCGATTACCGAGGTTTTAGGCAGATTGGTCTGAATCTGGGCGACAATATCTTCTATCGGGCAGCCGGCACAGAGAGCTGCAACCTCAACGAAACTTACCGCCTCGGGCTGAGCCACCAGCGCCTGAAGCGTCGAGAGATCCATGAGAATGACGCTGTCGTCGTCACTGCCGGTTTCGTACAATACGCCTGAGATTTCGAATTGCCGGTCTTTAAGGGTAAGGAGATCACCGGTTCCAAGGCCCAACTTGCGCGCTGCCAAAACGCCTAGAAGAATCTGATCGGATCGCTCAGGGATGGTTCCATCCGTGGCCCAATAGCTCTTTATGCCAATTTCCTGCTCCCATCTTACTCCAACAACCGCAACCGCAACTTCGTCAACCCTAAACATATTGACCAGCTTTGGCGCCACCACGCTGATCCGATCATTAAGTTCTATCGATCTAATTGCAGTGGTTGTTTCAGTCTCCCGCAGATCCTTGACATCGAGAAGCATATCACCCATGTGAAAGCCGCCGTAGCTCACGCTGAGCTTTTCAGTCGACGGCTTGACCACGATGTTTGCCCCAAAGGCGGTGAGCTTCTTCTCCAGACTGTGGCCGACCACCAGGGAAACCTGGTAGAGAGCTACAATGGAGATTACACCGAGCAGAAACACCGTCAGCAGAAGCAGCGTCTTGGCAGGCTTTCTCCGCATATTCCTGAGCGGAATTGTCACGATATTCATGCTGCCACCTAAAAATAACGGGCGCCTGGCACGACATCAGATGCCTGGATCACCAACATGTCACCTACTAACTGACGGCGCAGCGGGGCCGGATTGCAGCCGCCCTCGACGACATTGATGCGGCTCGAGTGAAAGCGTCTGCCGCAATTGTTGCAGATCATGAACTCTCCGTCCTGAGTGTACCCCTTTTTTGCGGGATAACAGACATCACAGGCGTCAAAAGCGGCCCTGATGACACCATCCCTGCTTTTCACCACAAAAAATCTCACCGAGGTGCCGTTGCCCTCGTACTGAAAGTAGTGGGCCTTGCCATCATTCACCTTTTTGAGCGGGATTTCGATCCTGCCGCCAACGTCCTTGATTTTCTTGTGGGATCCGAAAAGACCGAACGCCGCCTGAACTTCATGAAGCGATGCCATCGAAAATATGGCGACTATCAACGCCGCTACTGCAGCTGCCATTGCCTTGCTCATAATACGCTCCCTGTTATGGAAGTTTTAAATGGTAGTAGAAACCGGAACCGAGACGAAAGCTACAACAGGATCAAATCAGGAATACACAGGTGCGGAGATATACAGGTATGGGGGGTCCTTTAACATCGGGCTCGGAAGAGAGTCTCACAGGCGAAGCGTGCTGAAAGATTGCCTGGGCACACAGGTTCGGTGGTGCGTGGATGTCTCCCTCTATAGCGTTTGGAGCAGCTGTCAATTTTGGTGAAGACGCTGAAGAGTCTATACAGAGCTCACTCTCGCAGCAGGGTTCCGGCGAGGGTGAGCGGTGGGGGCCGCGTCCTGCTGTGTCCATGGTTTCATGTTCCATATCTGAATTTTCGCAGCAGGAAGGCGGAGAAAGTGCCGGCTTATACGTATCGCAGTCCGGCGGGCAGACCATTTGTGCAGCCGCTGCAGGTCCGAGTAATCCAACAGCGACAGCCAAAAGAGGAATGACAAGGTAGCGCTCCAGCTGAGACCGTTTACGTAGAAATAGGTCAATCATGAGAACCTTATACTACATTGTAGTAGGATCAGTCAAGCTTGTTGAAGAGGGAGTATGAGAGTATCATTCTAATTCGTTAATTCGCCTCTTCTAAACATTTAATCGATACGTCCAGTTGGAAATAAAGGTTCTTCTCGTTGCTCTTCTGATAATAAACCTGCATTCTGGTAGCCTGAAATCCTCAGACCCCAAACTTCCTAGTATTCCCACCATATCGTAACTGTCTACCCAACCACCTCGAACTGCCCCATCATGCCGTCGTCCTCATGCTCGAGCATGTGGCAATGAAACATGTAGATCCCGGTGTAATCGAGAAACTGGGCGATCAACCTGACCTTGTCATTGGGCCACAACAATACGGTGTCTTTCCTGCCTGCCTCTATGGGATCTGGGAACTGGCCGTTACGATCGAGGATATTGAATTGGACATCGTGAAGATGCATAGAGTGAGGCAGCTGCATCATCGTAGCCGACCTGTTCTCCACTTCCCAAATCTCCGTGGAACCAAGCGGCATCGTCACATCGATGCGCGTCATATCCATCTTTTTACCGTTGATCGCCAGCCTGTTGCCACCCATCATGCCCATGCCCCGTCCCCCTGGCGACATGGTCTCCATGGCGAAATTGCGGGTTCGATCGGCGCTCGACTCATCCAAACGGGATTGCTCACGAAGACGAGACACTACTTCTTGTTGTTCAGCTCTTTTATCAGAAATACGCAGTTCCATTGCCTCATAAGTGTTGCCGCTATACTGGTCAACCAGCAGACGCAATCGGTCACCGGGACTGAGGGCGCCTGAATCGAACAATATCTCGGCACGCTCGCCCGCGGAAAGGATCAGTTCCTGCACTCCGACCGGTGTGGAGAGGAAACCGCCATCTGAAGCTATCACATGAAAAGGTTGATCATCCGAGAAATAAAACCGGTAGATTGATGAATTAGAGCCATTCAGCAATCGAAACCTCGCGATTCCCCTCGGCAGCTCGGCGTAAGGTTTAAGTCCCCCGTTAACCAGCAGAAAATTGCCCAGCACCCCATGCATGATGTCGTGCATGGAGCGCACATAGGCGAAACTGCGATCTTCAAAAAAACGACGGTCTTGAATGATCAGCGGGATGTCGTCGACCCCATAGTTCCGCGGCAAGGCCAATGTATCCGATATCTCGTCCTCGATGATAAAAAGACCAGCCAACCCGCGGTACACATGCTCCCCGGTGAGGCCCATAGCATGAGGGTGATACCAGAGCGTCGCCGCCTGCTGATTGATGGTGAAATCTGGTTTCCACACTTCTCCGGGCTCGATTACCTGATGCGGTCCACCGTCCCACTGGGCCGGCACATGAAGTCCATGCCAGTGCACCGTGGTGATCTGGTCTATTGAGTTTTGAACCTGCAGGCGTACATTCTCCTTGTTACGAACCCGTATGGTTGGTCCCAGAATGGAGCCGTTGTAACCCAGGGTGTCGGTGAGACCGTTTGAGAAAAATTCATGCTGACCCTTCTGGACAACCAGAGAAAGAGGCGAAATATCAGTGGATACACCACTTTTTTCAAGCAGTGGAGGAATATAAAGCTGGTTGCTGAATGGATTTTCCTGCGCCGCGGCAGCGGTGCGCGGAGAAATGAACCCGTATTTTCCAAATGCGGCCATGCCCAGTGCAACCGCAGAACGTGCGATAAAATCTCGTCTGTGCATACTGATCTCCAGATATATTGAATACTACAATTAAATACTACGCAGTAGTATAAATACGAGATGGAAATCAGTCGAGTCGATCAATCAAGATCGTCAGATTTTTCTGTGAAGTGTGAAAGAACAGCCCAGATTTACGAGGATACTGGCTGAAACACTTCGTAGAAGGTGCGCTCACCTATCAGGCTGTCCACCTGGTCCTGAATCTCTTTACGTTCCAGGTTCCGGAACCAGTTGTTCCAATCCTCGATGGTATCCCAGACGCTCACCACCAGATAGTCGCCAAGATCCTCGGTACTCTGCAGTGTGTCAGTGGAAACATAGCCTGGCTGAACCTTGGCCCGCTCGTTGAGCTCCTTTAACAGAGGTAGAATCTCGTCCGGTCGATTCATCCTGAACTTTCGTTTGATCACCACGTAAACAGCCATGCCTGTAATCTCCTTTTTTTTTAAGTGCTCGATTTAAATATGGCCGCGGTCTTTTACCAAGCAGTCGACAGCAACTGACAATTGTGCAACATATCCACTTTCGAAATTTATGGCAGGCTCCTTCAGCAAAAAACGTCCTCCCCTGTTTCATGCTGATTCAGCTCACCGCACTTCATTCATCAGTGCTCACACCTCGCCAGGAACACTGCCAGCACTCTTCCAGGTAATCGGTGAGAGGGTCTTCAAGAATACCGTCAATTCTTAAAAATACCATCCGGATGGCCGAGCCGAAGATGGCATTCATCGCCACATTGGAGTCCATGGCCCTGATCTCACCCATGGCCTGACCTTGCTCCACCCATGTTTTCATTTTCAAAAAAGGCAAAGAGGCGAACGCGGTCTTCTCCACCGGCATGAATTCCCTGTGCTTGGTATAGAGCAAATACTGCATCGCCGAAGGTGTGCGTTCCGTATTTTCAAATATATGGCGAACTGCTTCATGGCAGCAGTCATGCATGCTGACATTTTGTTGCTCGATTTCGCAGAGGGCTTCATAGAGGCAGTTCTCCAGATTACTGTACAGAGTGACGGCGATGGACTCTTTGTTTTCAAAATAGTTATAAAGAGAGCCGACACTCATTTTTGAGGCGAACTGTATGTCATTGACTGTGGTATTGAAGTACCCTCTCTCGGTAAACAGCTTTAAGGCAGCATCGAGAATCCTCTCCTGCCGCTCTTTCTTCTTCGAATTGTTCATCTTTAATACTGGCTGTGGTTATTGAGGGCTCCGGTCCCACCTGCAGGACCGAGCCATATCTGCTAATCTCATTTTAACAATATCATAATCAACCGAATTTGCTAATAATTTTTGATACAAATTGGGTAAAAGGCTAAGCCAACAGGCAACACGGCCCTGGAGCTGGGCCAGTCCTGATTTTCAGGCCGAAATCAGCTGATCTTACTGCTGAAATGCCAGGCGATCATCAGAATTCCGCAGGCAGCCACCCAGCTGCCTGCCACCCTGACGACAATTCTCGACCAGGAGCGCTCCAGGGAAACGACAACCGCACTTAGCAAGGTAACAATCACGAACAGCGCTCCCATGATCCCCAGAATTGCAGGACCTCCCGGCCCCGTTTTGAGGATCAGCCCGTTGAGCACGCCGTGCACTAATCCGACCGCAACCGTCAGCGGTGCTATCACCTGCACCGGAAATTTGGCATCGGCGGCAATCAGCCCACCGAGCAACAGAAAGGAAAGAGCCGCTATGGGAAGGGTACTATCCAGGTCGAGACCAAGTCCCACAAAACCTCCCAGGCACCAGGCTGTGGGCAGCATGAACATTGCCCATCGGCCAGCCTGGGCCCCCCTCAAACCACAATAACAGGAAAGAGCAAGTACCGGCACCAGGTCTTCCGGGGTAAGCAGTAAATGGCCGATTCCGTCATAGACCGGTCCCATGCCGGTATTGACCAGGTGGGCCCAGGCCTGAGATGGCAGCGACACTGCGGCGCCGCCAATGACAAAAAGAAGTGCAGATCTTTGGTTAAAATTCATTATGCTATAATCCCCTGATCAGCATGACCGTACGCTGAATAGTCCAGTAGGCTCCGAGGCTGCCTACCGTATAGCCGGGCAGCCACAGCACCCAACGCGGCCAGCGGACCTGGAGGATTTTGAAGGCCCAGACCAGCCCCAAGGCAATAAAAACGAAAAGCAGCTGACCAAGCTCGACGCCGATGTTGAACCAGAGCAGCGCCCAGGGCAGTTCAGCCCGGGGCATTCCTGTGGTCGACAGCCCGCTGGCAAAACCAAAGCCATGCAGAAGACCGAAGCCAAAAGCGATGAGCCACGGGTAACGAATAGTCAAACTTGTCTGCCC